>JBBSJN010000093.1:0-10770 GCA_038257235.1 Chitinophagales bacterium | reverse complement strand
TGAGGCAACGGCTGTTGCCCTTCCATGAATAGAATGCATACCATACGTATTCATATAGTATGGAAACCGGCTGCTGCAACCAATACCGGAAACAATTACTATATTTTCTTTTGCAATACCAAGTGTGGGCATTACTTTCTGTACCTGGGCCAAAATAGAATAATCGCCACAGCCGGGGCACCAGCGAACTTCCTGATCGGTTGAAAAATCTTTAGCTGTCAATACGGGAGCCAACGTTGTTTCACTCATAATTTAGGGATTGGTACAAATTTAATTAAACAAATGGTCATTAACCAATGTTCAATGCTCAATTTTCAAGTCTGGTGCTATTTTCCCTTATTTTTCTGAGCTGTTGATATGCTTTTTCCAATAATTGCAATAAGCTCCTCTGTTTCTTTAAAGATTAGATCTAGTTTTCCTACCGGTATGATCATTTGCCTTTTGATAATGATTTTTAACGCAGTTCTGCATTCCTTCAGTTCTTTAAGAATTATTCCCATTTTATGAATAAAATCGTTTCTGGATTCCGCTCCCTGTGCCTCACCATAATTAAATGCAGGAGAATGGCAAGACCGTATTAATTGACCTGCTATATAGTTTCCTGCCCTTGTATTTGGTAATCTTTCATCTACATCAATCATTCTGCAAGTATAATCTACAAACCGATCTTCAAGATCATATCTTCTTTCCTCCATAATTTCAGGTTTAAATACTCTTCAAATTACCAATGATAATCGGCAAACTGAACATTGAAAATTGAGCATTGCTTATTGAACATTCTCCAACAAAGCTTCCCAGTATTCCGCCGCTCTTCTGGTATGCGGCACTACAATTGTTCCGCCCACAATATTCGCTACAGCAAACACTTCATAAATTTCCTGGGTATTTACTCCCAATTCATGAGCTTTCCCCAGATGATACTTAATACAATCATCGCATCTGAGTACCATGCTGGCAACCAAACCCAGCATTTCTTTCGTTTTAACGTCTAAGGCGCCTTCAGCATAGGTATTGGTGTCGAGGTTCCAAAGGCGTTTGATAACCAAATTGTCTTTGTTGAGAATAACATCGTTCATCCGTGTTCTGTAGTCATTAAATTCTGTTACAAGATTGCTCATTTTATTTTTTTTACTTCAAATGTAGAAAAGAAGGCTGATTGTAAGTCGATACTTAAGAAAGCAGCAAATTATGTTATATTATTCCCGATTATCATTCTTTCAATTATTCTATCTTACGGAGTAAATAATAACATATTTGTATGGGAAACCCTTCATTTGAATTTGGCATGATAGGCCTTGGTGTAATGGGCCGGAATTTATTATTGAATATGGCAGACCATGGTTTTGCTACTATTGGTTTTGATAAAGATGCTGCCAAGTGTACACTGCTGGAATCATCAGCATCAGCCAATACAACAGTAAAAGGAGCTTATTCTCTTTTAGAAATGGTACAACAGCTAAAAAAACCTCGTAAGCTAATGATATTGGTGCCTGCAGGGCCCATTGTTGATAATGTTATTAATGATTTATTGCCTTTACTGGAAACTGGCGATATAATAATCGACGGTGGTAATTCAAACTATAAAGACACATTACGGAGAATTAATTTTTTGCAGAACAAAAATTTACACTTTATAGGAATGGGAGTAAGTGGAGGTGAGGAAGGGGCAAGAAAAGGCCCTAGTATTATGCCCGGTGGCGATTGGGAAGCCTGGCAAAAACTAAAGCCTATTCTGGAGGCCATATCCGCAAAGGTTCCTTCCGCTGATGGGAAAAAACCTGATGAACCATGTGTTGCCTATATGGGTAAGGCAGCTGCAGGACATTATGTAAAAATGGTACACAATGGAATTGAGTATGCCATCATGCAATTGATTAGTGAAGTGTACAGTATATTAAAAAATGTAGTTGGATTAAATAATGATGAGTTACATAGTGTTTTTAAAAAATGGAATGATGGGGAAATGCAATCTTTTTTGCTTGAGATAACAAAAGATATTTTTCTAAAAAAAGATGATCTGACCAATAATTCGCTGGTGGATATGATTCTTGATAAAGCAGGATCGAAAGGCACTGGAAAATGGACTTCACAAGAAGCAATGGATTTGCCAATACCTGTTCCTACAATCGATATAGCTGTAGCTATGCGAGATATTTCTGTATATAAGGGAGAAAGAACGGCAGCAGCAACATTATATAAACCAAAAATCAAAGTCTATACCGGTGATAAAGAAAAGCTGATCCAACAATTACATGATGCATTGTATTGTGCTACTATTTTATCCTATGCACAAGGGCTGGCCATGCTGCACAAAGCTTCGGATACCTTAGAAATGGAAATTCCTTTGCAAGATGTAGTTCGTATCTGGCGGGGAGGTTGTATCATCCGCTCTTCTATTTTAGAGACTTTTACAAGTGCATTTAAAAAAGATAAAAACCTAAGCAACATTCTGCTGAATAAGAAAGTGGCTGCAATTATTAAAAAGAATCAATCAGCATTGAGGAGGGTTATTCAAATCACTGCAAATGCAAGAGTTCCGGTTGCAGGATTGATGAGTGCTTTGTCATATTTTGATGCTTTTTGCACCCAAAAATTGCCGACTAATCTCATACAGGCACAAAGGGATTATTTTGGGGCACACACTTACCAGCGAATTGACAAAGAAGGAAGTTTTCATACTAATTGGGATGAATAAGTAAATCACATCTGCATCGATAACTGACTTCTTACATCTCAAAACTTATAACTTGCAAATATGGCAAAAGAAAAAAAACTATCTCCCACCATTCTTTTCATTTTTGGCGGAAGCGGTGATTTAACGAATCGTAAACTTATTCCGGCTTTATATAATTTATTTATCGATAATTATTTACCAGAAAAGTTTGTGGTAATTGGCGTAGGACGAACTTCTTTTGCTTCCGATGATGAGTATCGTAATAAATTATTGGAAGGTGTTGAGCAGTTCTCCCGACGTAAGGATGAGATAGCAGAAAAATGGAGTTCATTTTCCTCAAAGATTTCATACCATGAACTGGACCTGATGGAAGATGCTACATATGGCGATATTAATAAATGGATAAATAATAAAGCAAAGGAGTGGGATGAAAAACCAACTGTTATTTATTATTTGTCAGTGGCACCACAACTGGCACCTGCAATTGCTCAAAAATTATCTGACAATAAACTATGCGAAGATGATGCTACTACCCGTATGGTTTTTGAAAAGCCGTTTGGTCATGATCTGAAAAGTGCAGTAGCATTGAATCAATTACTCTGTAAAATGTTTAAAGAAGACCAGATATACAGAATAGATCATTACCTTGGCAAAGAAACCGTGCAAAACATACTCGCATTTCGTTTCGCCAATGCATTGTTTGAACCGGTATGGAATAATAAATTTATTGACCACATTCAGATTACGGCTGCAGAAACTGTAGGCGTAGAAGACCGAGGCAGTTATTATGAACAAGCAGGTGCATTAAGAGATATGGTACAAAATCACATACTGCAATTACTTTGTATGATTGCTATGGAACCGCCAGTATCATTTGATGCTAACGAGATCAGAAATAAAAAAGTTGACGTACTTAATTCGCTTCGTAAAATTGATAATGAAGAAGTGCATCAATATGCCGTTAGGGGACAATATTCTGCAGGATGGATAAAAGCTGAAAAAGCACAGGCATACCGACAGGAAAAAAATGTAAACCCACAGTCTGGCGTAGAAACTTTTGCTGCTGTTAAATTTTTTGTTGACAACTGGCGATGGGAAAATGTGCCTTTCTATGTACGTACCGGAAAGTATATGCATGAAAAAACAACACTTATAACTATTCAATTCAAACAAGCTCCGCTCTATTCATTTCCAAAAGAGGCAGCTGAAACATGGAGACCCAATCGCCTCACCTTTAGCATACAGCCGCAAATGGATATCCGTCTTCGCTTTCAGGCAAAGAAACCTGGACCTGAAATGATATTGAACCCGGTGGATATGACTTTTAATTATGCCGAATCATATAATGGTGATGAGCCTGAAGCTTATGAAACATTACTCGAAGATGTAATAGAAGGAAACCCGACTTTATTTATGCGGGCAGATCAGATAGAAGCAGCATGGCAGGTAATTACTCCAATACTGGAAGCATGGCAGGCAAGGCCACCTGTAGATTTTCCAAATTATGCGCCAGACAGTTGGGGTCCGGAAGACGCTGAAGCGCTGATTGCCAGAGACGGATATAATTGGGTCTCTCTTCCTGTTATAGAAAAAAGAATCAAATGAATTTAATTATAAAAAAAAACGGGGATGAGTTGAGTCAGCAATTAGCACTATGGTTAACTGATCATATTGAAAAAAAATTACAACGGCAGGATCGCTTTACTATCCTTTTGGCAGGAGGAAACACTCCTAAAAAATTATACAGCCTTTTAGCACAAGAGCCTTTGAAAAGTAAAATTGACTGGAGCCGCTTACACTTTTTTTGGGGAGATGAAAGATATGTGCCTTTTAACGATGAAAACAATAATGCTAAAATGGTTTTTGATAATTTATTAAACCATGTACCTGTTGTAAAAAAAAATGTTCATATAATAAGGACTGATATCGATTCGGAAGCAGCAGCTTCTGCATATGAGGCGTTGCTTCATAAATATTTTCCTGACAAGAATAGTACTTTTGATATAGTGTTGTTAGGAATTGGCGATAATGCGCATACACTTTCTCTTTTTCCCGGATATGACCTGGTCAATGAAAAAGAAAAATGGGTAAGTTCTTTTTATCTGAAAGAACAAAAAATGATACGAATAACATTAACAGCACCTGTGGTTAATGCAGCAGCCTGTGTAATTATTCTGGCCGAAGGAAGTAATAAGGCAGCCGCCGTATATCAAGTGCTTGAAGAAGAACATAATCCGGAAATATATCCAGCACAAATAATACAACCGTACAATGATGAGTTGTATTGGTGGATTGATGAAGGAGCAGCAGCTGATCTTAGCTAAAATTTTTGAGGGCTGGCAAACCAATAAAATTATTTTTTCGTCTGCTAAAAAAATAAACAATGGCTATCAATAGAAAAATTTATACGACTGTTATCCTTTTTATTGGTGTTAGTGCAGGTGTTTTAGCAATAAACAGTCAGAAAAACAAAGAAAGAAACCTAAAAGTTTTGCCTAAAGATATAAGCGATGAAAAGCTTGACAGCATCATGCAGACCTATAATATTGCATTAGGCGTAAAATGTAATTTCTGCCATGTACCTATGAAAAATATTCCAGACAGCCTGGATTATTACTCCGATGCAGACCCCATGAAAGAAAATGCCCGCAAGATGATGGAGATGGTAATTGAGATCAACAAAAAGAATTTTAATTTCTATTCTGAAGTAAGACCAGAATACCTGAACACTGTTACCTGCAAAACCTGTCACCGGGGAGAACATTTTCCGCCCGAAGATTAAAACTATTTGCCCTCTAAACCACAAAGCAAATAAAATAGTATAATTGATTCCTGCATTTCAAATACTTTCCCTTTGTGGCTTAGTGGGATAGTAAAATTTATTTTAATTCTTATCTTCTTTACAAGCTTTCAGCCAGTTTTTAATTCCTTCCACAACCTGTTTTGCAACCTGTTTATGAAATTCAGGGCTCAATATCAGCTTTTCATCATCTCTGTTGCTTAAAAAAGCCACTTCCAATAAACAGTTGGGATAATCTGTTGGGCCGCTTAAGGCAAAATTGAAACTGCCAATATTTCCAAAATCTTCAAGTCCTTCAATTTTTATCATACTTTCCTGTATGTATTGCGTTAATGGCCTGAATCCGATATACCTGTAATAAGTGCTTACGCCTTTTACTTCCTGCCTTACAGATGAATTCAAATGTACACTGATCATAAAATCAGGATTTTCAGCTTCAATCATTTCCTGCCTGTCCAGCATACTAAGGCTCACATCACTTCTTCTTGTCATAAAAACTTTGGCTTCTTTATCCAATAAAGCCTTCTCGATTTGTTTTGCGATAAGCAGCGTATAATTTTTTTCCCCGATTTTAGTGGCGATGCCTGATGCTCCGGGATTGTTTCCACCATGCCCGGCATCAATTGCTATTTTCATATTTTCCAAACTAAGGTCTTCCGGCTGCCGCTTTACTTTTATAAATAGTTTCTTTCCTTCATAATATATGCTATAGCCCCAATGCTGTTTATGCTTCAATTCGATAATTACCCTGAACACATCATCCTCTACCTGTTCGTGGTAAACATTTTTAATTTCTTTTGCAGAGGTACGATGTGTTACCCAATTTGTATTACTTGTGGCGCCGAATATATCTACAACAATTCTGGAAGGATTTATTTGTTGAATACTTGTGTAAGGTAATTTTTCATCGAGACTGATGGAAACAAAATCAAATTTATCATCTCCATTTATTAAAAAGCTGCCGGTAAGATAGTATGGTTCCGCTTTTAGAGAATTTTCCTGTTGAAAATATGCCTTTTGTAACCAGGCTGATTTGTTTTTAGAAAGCTGAATTTTATACCGGCCAATTGTACTGTCTACAGCCTGAACTAAAATACCTGTGTCGAGATAGGTCATTTTTGCTCCACCCAGCCGGTCACTTCCCAAACCGTAATCAAGATAAGGCTGCTTACCAGTTGTCTTTCCAATTAAAGTTTTATTCTCAATAACGTTTTGAGCTTCAGTTGAAAGGCTGAAAAGCAAACACATAGCTATTAAAATACGTATCATCACAGCAAGTTAATAAAAAACACCCTACTGCCGTTTTCGTAGTTCTACGAAAATAATTTTCGCTTTTACCCGATTTTAGGACAAACCCTTAATGCCAAAGACTTTTAAACTTTGTCTGCCGTTAACTTTACAGATGGCATTGCACCCAGGCGATGCCGATAATAATAACCATTATCCTTAAAACCATTCAAATGACCTGGAATACAATCATGGGCTTCGTTTCTTCCTTCGCCCTTTTTATACCGATAGCAATAATTCTGGTATTAAAACTTGGAAGCTACCGGAGCTTTGCTGCTCTTTTAATTTATTATTCCTCAATAATTGTTTTCAACTTTCTGTCAGAAGGATATATTCATACAAACAGAAACGTAACTTTCTATTGGGGAGTTGCCAATAATATGCTTGATGTTCCTTTAATGCTTACGTTCCTTACTTATTTTAGCCCTTCCAAAAAATATACAAAAAGAATGATGATGCTGGCACTTGCTTTTGTTTTATTCGAACTGATTGTAATGATCGTTACCAAGTTTAGTGTAAACGGACTTACAATTATACTTGGGCCAGGACTTATTATTATAGCGGGGTTTTGTCTTCATTTTTTCATTCGTTATGCTACCATGACTATCGAACACGGTAAAGCAACAGGCAAGGCATTTATAGCCGGTTCAATGCTTTTTGCCTACGGCTGTTTCAGTATTATTTATGTATTTTTTTATATCATTAAGACAGAACAGATAGAAGATACTTTTCTTATTTATTTTATAGCAACATCCGTTTCTGCCCTTTTAATGAGCACCGGATTAATTATTGAATGGAAAAGAATCAAAAAAATTAAAGAATTGAAGATTACCCGCAAAGAACTTTCTGAAATGTATAAAGACACAAATATGGCTGCCCCGAAAAGAACAGCCAAATTAGATTTAGATTTTGATAAAGAAGCCTGGAATTAGAAACAATACTTCTTCTCTTCAATCATTTTATCAGCAATCCTTCTTCTTGCATCTTTACTGTTGAAGGGTTCTGCTTTTGTAAAACGTTTTAATCCCATTATTATCATCCGCTGCTCATCACCATCAGCAAAAGCATTGATAGCATCTTTTCCTGACTTGTTCACTTTATCAGCCGCATCATATAAATAAGTTCTCATAATGTCAAGATTTAGCTGGCTGGAAGCTTCACCTTTCTGATCTACCATCTTCATAACTCTCAACAACACACTCTCGGCATTGAAGGTTTCGATAGCCATATCTGCAATATTCATCAGTACTTCCTGTTCCGTATCAATCTTCATCATCAGTTTTTGAACGGCTGCACCCGAAGTCATTAAAATAGCTTTCTTCAGGTTGGCAACTATCTTTCTTTCTTTTGCAAACGGAGCTTCGTCCTCTGCACCAAAATCAGGAATACTCATCAGCTCTTTCTGAACTGCCATTGCCGGACCCATCAGATCTAATCTTCCGCCCATTGCTCTTTTCAATGTCATATCCAAAATAAGCAACCGGTTTATCTCATTTGTTCCTTCATAAATTCTATTGATGCGGCTGTCACGATAAGCTCTGGAAATATTATACTCTGCGCTGAATCCGTTTCCTCCATGCACCTGCACACCTTCATCCACTACAAAATCCAAAACCTCACTACCATAAACTTTCAGCATAGCACATTCAATAGCATATTCTTCTGCACCACCCAGCAAAGCTTCATTAAATGGTTTCCCTTCTGCTAATAGCTCCGCTTCCATTTCATCAATCCATTTAGATGTCCGGTATAAAGCTGATTCGCCAACAAAAATGCGAATAGCCATTTCCGCCAGCTTATGTTTTATAGCTCCGAAGTTTGAAATAGGTTGTTTGAACTGTTCCCTTGTTATGGCATATAAAACTGTATTAGTTAATGCTCTTCTGGCACCACCCAACGCTGCTGCACATAATTTTAACCGGCCAATATTTAAAATATTGAATGCAATTTTATGTCCTTTGCCAATTTCACCTAATAAATTTTCAACCGGCACTTTTGCATCCTGGAAATAAAGCTGAACAGTAGAAGAACCTTTGATACCCATCTTATGTTCTTCCGGTCCTTGTGTAAAACCTTCTGTTCCTCTGTCCACAATAAAAGCGGAAAATTTATCTCCATCAATTTTTGCAAACACCGTATACACCTGTGCAAAACCACCATTGGTGATCCAGCATTTCTGTCCGTTCAGTAAATAATATTTTCCATCATCACTCAACGTGGCAGTTGTCTTTGCACCCAATGCATCACTTCCGCTGTTCGGCTCTGTGAGTCCGTAAGCACCAGCCCATTCGCCGCTGATTAGTTTTGGAATGTATTTTTCTTTTTGTTCTGGTGTGCCGAAATATAAAATGGGTAATGTGCCAATACCTGTATGCGCAGCAATGGCAACAGAGAATGAATGACCGGCGCCGAGGTATTCGTTGATGATGGTAGAGGTAACAAAATCTTTACCCAATCCACCATACTCTTCGGGAAACGAAGTTGCCAGCAATCCTTTTTCACCGGCTTTGGTAACTAATGATTTCATTAGTCCCGGCTCCAGATCATCAATACGATCAAGATTGGGATATATTTCTGTTTCCAGAAACTGGTTACACATATCCCTTATCATCAACTGTTCTTCACCAAAATCTTCTCTGGTAAATGTTTCAGATGGGATTGATTCTTTTATCAGCCATTCACCACCTTTTAAGGCTGCTCTTGTTGCTGTTTCAGTACTCATTTTATTTAGATTTAATTTTTATAATTTTTATTTAGCCAGCTGCAGAACTACTATCATCCCCGCCTGACCATCTTATTAATAAATATTATAGTCGGGCAGGGTTCCTTTCCCGCCCGGATGACCGTTCGGACGGGTGTCACTTACTTCTGCTGCATGAATTCTGTTCGGCATTTTGCAACATCCAGATATTTATCGAAAATTTCTGTTATTCTATTTATCAAAATATTTCACCCCTACGGGGTTCTAAATACATTTGTCGTTTTCATTTCTCCGGGTTAAAACCCAGAGTTACCAAACATGTCGCCTCTACGAGGCTTACCTTCACAAGTCTAACTTACCCACACCATTCACCATTCACTATTTCAAATTATCATACACTATTTGTAATACTTCTTTGCAGATGTCAATCTTATCAGTCGGCACTTTTTCCAAAGCTTCATTCAAAGTCTCATCAGCAATCGCCATTGTTTCTTCCTGCAATTTCTGTGCATCTTTTGTCAGGTAGATCAGGTTGATTCTTCTGTCGTTTTCCGAAGCCACTCTTTTTACAAGGTTTAATTTTTCAAGATTATCTACCAAACGGGTAATGCTTGGTTTGTCACGGAAAGTAGCATTGCATATTTCCTGTTGGCTGATCCCTTCCTTTTTCCATAAATGATACAATACACTCCATTGCTCGATGGTAATATTCAAACCGGCATTATTAAATTTCTTTTGCAATCTTCTGGCAATAGCAGTAGAAGCCTTACCTGTGATAAAGCTGTATAATTCCCCTCTTTTAAATTGGTTGTTTGGCATATAGTTGTTTGTGCAACTATTCAAAATTAGTATTATATTTGAAATAGCCAAGATTATTTTCGCTAAAATTTCGAAGCAAGTATTACAATGGAATGCAAACATTACATTTATAGAAATTCCACTATCAATTATTTCAGGTTTGGCGCTGGGCCACAAATAGCGGTTTGTTTTCATGGATATGGCGAAGAAGCGGCTGCTTTTGAGTTTTTAGGTAAACATGCTGGCAATCAGTTTACTTTTTTCGCTATTGACCTCCCTTTTCATGGAAAGACGGACTGGAAAGACGGAATCAATTTTTTACCAAAAGACTTGCTCCAAATAGTTGAAGGAATATTAGAACAACACAACTCCAAACCTCCAACCTCAAACCTGCCTACCGGACAGGCAGGCCTCCAACCCCAAACCCCTAACACCAAACTCTATCTATTAGGATTCAGCCTCGGCGGTCGCATAGCATTAAGCCTTTATCAAACCATTCCTGAAAAAATT
>JBBSJN010000092.1:0-10771 GCA_038257235.1 Chitinophagales bacterium | reverse complement strand
CTGAATTTTATAATTACAAATCCGCACAATAATAGAAGAATTAGTAAACCGGAATTTATAAATACCTGTTTTTGAAACTTCAATTACTTTAGAGGTCACCTTCTTTGTTTTATAATCAATATATCTTGATGTGCCGGGCATTTCAACAATTTCAACTTCCTTTAATTCTTTTCCTTTTGTTTCTTCGAAATCAAAAATTATTTTATCTCCAGCTGCAAAACCGAAATAAAGAATTTCTTCACCCATCAGCCCCACTTTCAGATTGCTTTCGGCTACAATCACCGGAGTTTGCGCATTTAACTGGTTGTACGACGTTAATAAAATCACCGGAAGCAGTAGTATTAATTTGCAACGCATAATTGAAATTTTTTAGGTTCACTTAAATTATTTCTTAACCGTTGTGTTCATTGTTATAGCTTATTTAGAAATACATTCCACTTTGTTATACTCTTCTTCAATTTCGTCCAGAATTCAATCGATCCGTTACTTTTCAAACACAATCCCTTCAGTTATTTCCATTTTTTCAAAATACGTCATCATCCAATAAATTTCCTATTTCAATGCACCCCCCCCGGTTCAATAAAGCAATTAGTTTTCTTTATTTCGCCCCGCTCTTCCGACTTTATCGGAATCTTCGATAAGCGGGGATATTTCCGAAGGGAAAACTATTTTCTTTCAACCTATCGGTTACTTGAATGAATTATAATCCTATATCCCCCTTTAGGGGACAGGGGCTTCTAACTCATCCAATTCACACCCGCCTCCGCATTCCACTTCGTTGTGCTTTTCTTCAATTTCGTCCAGAATTCAATAGAACTTTTTCCTGTAATATCACCCACGCCAAACTTGCTTTCATTCCAGCCACCGAAGGAGAATGGCTCTCTTGGAACAGGGACACCTACATTCACACCAATCATTCCCGCACTGGCACGGTCAATAATATAACGGGCCATGCCGCCATTTTGCGTAAACACAGAAGCTGCATTGCCATAAGGGCTGGCATTTTCAATAGCTAATGCTTCATCCACCGTATTTGTTCGCATAATAGAGATAACAGGTCCGAATATTTCTTCTGTAGCCACACTCATTTCTGGCTTTACAAAATCAATAACCGTTGGACCAACGTAAGTTCCGTTCTCTTTTCCTTTTACTTTTGTATTACGGCCATCCACTAAAATTTTTGCTCCCTGTTTTTCTGCTTCAGTGATATAGCTTTCTATTCTTTCCTGTGATTCTTTGCTGATGACTGCACCGAGATTTTCTCCCGGAATAATTTTTCTGGCTTCTTCACAAATCTTATCAATAATTGCATCCACATTTCCCACACCAATCATTGCTGATGCGGCCATGCAACGTTGCCCGGCACAACCACTCATGCTTGCCGCTACATTCTGCGCCGTCATTCCCGGAATTGCATCTGGCAGAACCATTAAATGATTTTTTGCTCCACCCAAGGCCAGTGCCCTCTTATATGTGGAGGTTGCCCGTTGATAAACAATCTTGGCCACTTTGGTAGAACCAACAAAAGATACCGCTTCAATACCCGGATGGTCGCAGATGGCTTCTACTATTTCCACATCACCATGAACAATATTAAAAACACCATCAGGTAGTCCGGCTTCTTTTAATAATTCTGCCAGCTTACCGCAACAAAGTGGCACTTTTTCTGAAGGTTTAATGATCATACAATTCCCCAATGCAATGGCGTTTGGTATCGTCCAGTTAGGAACCATTGCCGGAAAATTAAAAGGAACGATACTGGCCACAACACCCAGCGGCACATGTTCTGTTCTGCATTCAACTCCTTTGCTGACTTCTAAAATTTCTCCCGTTACTAATTGCGGTAATGAAGTTGCGAACTCAGTCAGCTCAATACATTTTTCAATTTCAGCAACAGATTCACTATATGTTTTTCCATTCTCTTCGCTGCATAATTCAGCTAGCTCTTTTACATCTCTTTCCAGTAAAGTTTTATAGCGAAAGAAAACCTGTACTCTTTCTTTTATTGGTGTTTTGCTCCAGGCCGGGAATGCGGCTTTGGCTGCATTTACTGCATTATTTAAATCTGTTGACGAAGACATAGGGACTTTGGATAATAAATTTCCATCTAACGGAGAAATGACATCCATTGTTTTGGAAGAGGAAGGAGTTATAAATTTTCCATTTACATAATTCTGAACGGGAGAATATTTCATATTGCAAGTTTCTTTTTAAATAAGTTTAAATGGTTTTGAAACACTAAGTCGCAAAGACACAAAGGCACGGAGAAGAAACGAGTCTTATAAAAATCCTTTGTGCCTTCGTGACTTACTGTCTTCGTGGCTCAATAATTAATAACCAATGATAAATATACTTAATTTAACGAAATTTGCAATCTAACAACTTCAATTTCAATGACCCCGGAAAGAATAGAACGGCTTACATCGGTTCTAAATAAACGACAAGACGATATAACCATTGTTTTGGAGAATGTTTTTGACCCGCATAATATTTCCGCTGTGATGCGGACGGCCGATGCTGTGGGTGTACAAGATATTTATATTTTAAACACAAAGATTCCCCTCCATAAAAAATGGGGACCCAGAAGTTCTTCCAGTGCTGCTAAATGGTTAACCGTTCATCAGTTTGAAAATGCAGAAGAGTGTTTTGCTGCTTTGCGAAAAAGTTATTCAACTATTTTAACAACTAATCTCAGCAGTGATGCCATAAGTTTACACAGTATTGATTTTACTAAAAGTATAGCACTGGTGTTTGGAAATGAACATAGCGGGGTAAGTGAAGAAATCAGGAAATTAGCCGATGGAAATTTTATTATACCGCAGGTTGGTATCATTCAATCGCTGAACATAAGTGTGGCCTGTGCTGTTACTCTGTATGAAGCCTTCCGGCAGAAATCAAATGGGGGACAGTACAACCAACAAAGTTTAGATGACGTCAGGTATAATGAACTTTTTAAAGAATGGGAACGTAATGGGAGGGAGGAGAATAGTCAATAGTCAATTAGTCAATAGTCAATAATCAATAATCAATAGTCAATAGTCAATAATCAATAATCAATAGTCAATAGTCAATTTATGGTGAGGTGCAAGATATTATTGTTTTTGTTATTTCTTGTGGTTGCTAATGTGCAAGGGCAGGAGATAAGGAGTGTAAAGATTGCTGATGTAGAAAAGATCATAGCTGAAAGTAAAATTCCTTTAATCATTAACATGTGGGCTACCTGGTGCAAACCATGTATTGAAGAGCTCCCTTATTTTCTGGAAGAAGTGAATAAGTACAATGCTTCGAAAGGAACAGCGGATAGTATTCAACTGTTGTTAGTCAGTCTCGATTTTGAATTTTCTTTTCCTGATGGTATTGCAAAATTTGCTGCCAAAAGAAATATCAATGCACCGATCGTCTGGTTGAATGAAACAAATGCAGATTATTTCTGCCCTAAGATAGATGCTAAATGGTCGGGAGCTATTCCGGCAACCTTATTTATCAATAATAAATCCGGCTACCGGAATTTTGTTGAAGAACAAATCTCCCATGACCAATTGAAAGATGAAATCAAGGCTATACTAAAATGAGGTCATCTTATTTCTTCCCTTTTCATTTCTTCATTCGCCTTTGCTACCATATAAAGGAAGTAGATGCCTGCACTAAGGCTTGTTAAAGCCAGAATTATCCCCATTACACTTTTGTGATAGATAGCCTTGGCAAGACAAAATCCAACTAAGACCATAAAGCCGATAATGATAAGCCGGTTAATTGTTTGTTTGGATAGCATAAGCTGTGATTTTAATTCCGATGAGGTCGGAAATGGTAAAAAATAACGTTAGTTACCTATTTGGATGCCTCCATAAAAACATTCCATAAAATTTTACTAAAAAAAATCCTCCGGTAAGTCCGGAGGATTGATGAAAGTATTAAAAATGAGATTATTTATTCCTTTTTATACTACAACCTACCGATTTTGATTCCTTTACAGATACATCTTTGCCCGATTTCATCTCATCAATAGCAGTTGTGAGGTGCTTGCGGCTTACTGCTCCGGCATCGGATGGATTATCATCGATAGCACCATGATAAACGAGTTTGTCATTATTGTCAAATAAGAAGCACTCTGGTGTACGGTTGGCACCGAAGGCGTCAGCCATCTCTGAGTTCTTATCTACAAGATAGTGCCATTTATAATTTTGGTTTGTTGCATATTCTTTCATGGCATCATACGAATCTTCATTTCCACGATAGGCTTCGTTTGAGTTGAGGATTACAACACCAATATCATTTGCCAAAGCATACTTGCTAACCTCGTTTGTTCTTTCCTGATTTTTTATTACATACGGACAAGTATTACAGCTAAACATTACCAGCAAACCATTTTTCTTTTTTGCATCCACAAAAGAAATTTTTTCACCGGAAGTATTAAGCATTTTCTGATCCGCTTTTGGAAGTGATGCCCCTATTGGTAATGGATCATTTACTGGAAAGAAGGTGATCGCAGCAATGGCAGCAATGGGCAATGCAGAAAATAATATTTTTTTCATGTGTATATTTTTTAGCTATTCAAATTTCGTACAATCATCCGGAATTACCCGTACCTTCTAAAGATTTATCTTTCCGTTCATCTGCAATTTTTTTTAGGGAACTGATACTAACATTCAGTTCAAAACCAATCAATAATACTAGGGAGTTGATAAAGATCAGTATCATAAGTATCAAAACTGTTCCAATAGAACCATATAATTGATTATAATTCCCAAAGCGACTCACCCACCAGGAAAAAAGAATCGTCATCAGTAACATTAAAAATGTTGCTAATATGGACCCCGGATTTATAAACCTCCATTTTTTGTGTACTGCAGGTGCATACCGATAAATAAATGATATACAAGCAAAAAATAGCAAGACTATGACAACCCATCGTCCATTTAAAATAATATACCGCACTGTTTCACTTTCTATACCCACCCATTTTAAAACAGCTTCCCGGCCAATTAATAATAGTACTGAAACAATAACCAATAGAAATAATATTAGTGTGATTTTTAATGCAATGCCTCTTTCCAGCAGGCCTTTTCTTTTTTTAAAACCGATATAGTTTTGATCGAACGACCGCATAATTCCCATCATTGCATTGGATGAGAAGAACATTGATAAGATAAAACCGAGGGAGAGTAAACCATTTCTTGGCTTGTTTATAAATTCCTGTAAAAAACTAATCAGGTTATTATGGTCTTTTTCTCCGGGAATCACATCTCTGATCAAACTATATAATTCATTCTCAAACTGTTTAGGTATTGGAATAAATGGTATTAAGGTGAAAAGAAAAATTAATGCAGGAGGGATAGCCATTACAAAGTTGAAAGAAATAGCCGATGCTCTTTCCGACATACCAACTGTTTTTACCTGAGCAATAAAAAACATCACCACATCATATAAAGGAATTCCTCTGAAGCCCGGGAATGAGGTTACTTTACTTTTACCAATAATGAATTTTACCGGTGCTGAATCTGCAATCTTTGATCCTATTTTAGACATCGGCGGCATTATTGATTCTCCTTTGCTTTTTTAGTTGAGTCCATTCTTCTGGTTAATTCCTGCTGATACATTCTTGCATACTTTAAATGGTCGTTATAATTACTGGTAAAGATACTGGTACCATCAAATTTATGACTGGCAACAAAATATAAGTAATCAGTTTTAGGCGCATCCAGCACTGCATCAATGGATTCGATTGAAGGTGTGCAAATTGGTCCGGGCGGAATGCCAGCATACATATAAGTATTAAAACGGGAATCAGTTTTGAGATGAACACCGGTTACTCTTTTCAACGAAAAATTTTTCATTGCAAATTTTACTGTTGGGTCGGCTTGTAATTTCATGCCTATTCTTATCCGGTTCAGATAAGTGCTTGCTATTTTATACTTATCTGCTTTTTTATTGGTTTCTTCTTCTACGATAGATGCAATGGTCGAAACTTCTAAAGGTGACAGGTGCAAACTATCGGCTTTCACTTTTCTTTCGGCGGTCCAGAATTTTTTATAAGCGGTGTAAAATTGTTCAAATATAGAAGAAGCGGTGCTGTTCCAGACTTCGCTATATGTGTAAGGCATTACCACCGCCATCACTGTATTAGTATCGAGTCCATATTCTTTCAGTTTTTCATGGTCATTCAACAGATTGATCATTTGCAAGGAATCAAACTCGAACATGTTGCCGGTTTTTCTGGCAAGATCTTCCCTGGTCCTGATTTTTGTAATAACAAGATTTACTTTGGTCTGGTCGCCGCTGCGGAACATACGTACCAGTTTAAAAAGGCTCATCCCTTTTGTGATCTTATACCTGCCGGGTTTTATTTTATTATAGCGAAGTATCTTTTTTGCATTGTCGAACCAGGTGGCAGAATTGATATATTTCTTTTCAACCAATTCATTTTTTACATCAGCATACGTTGCGCCTGTCTTTATATAGAAAAACTCTCCGGACGGGGTAGCAGTCGCCGGACCAAATAATTTATAGCCGATAAAAGCTCCTGCGATTAAAATCATTAAAACAATTCCAAAAAATATCTTCTTTTTCATTTGTTCATTTTTTATGCTTCATTTCATAGTCTGGATTAATAATTTAATTTATCGTCGACTTCAATATAAATAAAAAACCCTGTCTCAGAGGCAGGGTTCTAAAAGTTATTCAGCAGTTATTATTAAGGTGTTTGAGGTGTAGGTGTCGGGGTTGGGCTCAACGGTACCGTATTCGATGGCAAAGGCTGCGAAGTAGACGGAACAGGTGCTCCGGTTGCATCAATTGTTCTGTCCGGCACTGTTGAAGACGATTTTGAGATAAAGAACACGGAAAGCATACATAATGCTCCAACAATAGCTGCAAAAATCCAGGTGCCTTTTTCAAGCACATCGTTTGTTTGTTTTACACCCATAAACTGGCTGCTAAAACCGCCAATACTTCCGGCCAGACCACCGCCTTTTGGGTTTTGAACCAATACGATCAGACCAAGAGCCACAGAAGCAATAACTATAAGTACTATGAAAAGGATTGTCATCTTAATTTGTTTTCTTTAATTCCTCGATTTTCGCTGCAAAATAAAGACTTTTAGAGGGTTCAAGCAAACTTAATTTGCTGTAAATATCAATGGCTTTGGTATTATTGCCTTGTTTTTCCCAAACCTCTGCCATCGCTAACGTTATTATTTCTCTTTCTTTTATTGAATGTTCGGCCATTTGCTCCACTTTTTTCTCCGCTAAAGGTTCCTCAGTAGCTGAATTTTCGAAAGATGGAAGCCTTTTCATGGTTTTCAACCAATCCGTAAAACTTCTTAATTGCTGCCCAAATTTGTCTGTCGGCTTCTCTTCTTCTTTATAATTGATGCCTTGTGAAGCAAAATAATCAACTGTATGAAATGGCTCAAATAAAAGGTCAGATTTGGAGCTTTCTACAGGTTCAAATTTAAAACTTGGTAGCTCAACTAAATCGTCATTTCCGGAGTTTGGGGTTTGATCAGTTTCATCTGGCAGCGAAGTTGAATCCGCATCATTGATTACTTCTTCTTTTTTTATTTCAATTGGAAGATTATCGGTTATTTTTTCTTTGGTCGTTTCTACAGGTTCTTCTTTCTTTTTTTCAATAATTGTTGCGTCGCCAGTGTCGTTCAGTATTTTTTTTACCCATAATGGATTATGAAAAAAGAGAATAGTTTTTTGAAGCTGTTCGTTGTATGCTGAAACGTTTTCATTCTGCATTTTTTTTGTTAACAGTAATTGTGCTGCTCCAAAATGCGGATGACGGTCAGCATACTCTTTTACCTCCTGCAGGCTGCAATTCTCCAGCGAATCTTTTTCCATTAATGATTTTACTAATTGATCAATCTGAACATTCATAATTTACAAGATAAGGTCTGATTACCAGTTAGAAAAAAGCTTATTAAATATTTCATCTGTTATTGTGCGTACGATTTCTTCACTCAGGGTATTCTCTGCCTGCTGAAAAGATTGGTCTCCTTTAAATTCAAAACTCCTGGAGACATCATGTTCGGTTATTTTATCAGCTTTACGGTCGTTTAAAGTAATATGTACTGTTACGGTTAATCTGTTATTTGCTACTTGTTGTCCGGAGATGGCAGATGTGCTAAAATTGTATTCGCTGATAAAACCACTTATCAGCCAATCCGTATTATCGCCGTTAGTTTGTGAAAGTCTTGTTTGCCCGATTATTTTCTGCCGAAGTTTTTCAGTAAGTTTTTGACTTAACTGAGGATTGATATACCGGGCTTTATTTTCAATGTATTCTATCTTGACCGTTTTAATACTATCGGGAATAGTCGCTTCATTGAATTTATAAATACCACAACTGCTGTTACTGAATACAGCAAATGCAAAAAGAATAACAGGCACTACCAGTATTGATATTTTTTTAATTGTATTCATTTAATCTTCTATATCGTATTCTTTTAATTTTCTGTACAATGTTCTTTCGCTGATGCCGAGATCTAAAGCTGCATCTTTTCTTTTGCTTTTATGTTTTTTCAAAGCTTTTATTATCAGTTCTCTTTCTTTGTCAACTATATTCAGGCTTTCTTCTACTTCCACATGGTCGTGTATATCGTCATTCATCAGCACAGGTTTAGAAGATTGCAATGCCGGTGGCGTCATTTTCGTTTGTAGAGGGTCGGAATTTTTCAATTCTTTCAGGTCATTGATGAAAGACTGGTCCTGCACAGTTCTACCGGGATTTTTCAACACATCCAGGAACATTCTTTTTAATTCAGTTACATCTTTTTTCATATCGAAAAAAAGTTTGTAAAGAATTTCCCTTTCATTGGCAAACTCATGTGAGTTGCCATTAGCAGACGCTAATACCGGCATCCTGTTATTGGAATAAGGTTGCAAAAACTTGTTGAGATCTTTTGCAGTAATCAATTTATCATGAGAAAGAACAGAAATCTGCTCTGCAATATTCTTTAATTCTCTCACATTGCCCGGCCAGGGATAGTTTATTAACAGTTGTTTTGCTTCCTCATTTAACTGAACAGGGGCCGCTTTATATTTATCAGCAAAATCTGATGCAAATTTCCGGAATAGAATATGAATGTCTTCCGGTCTGTCGTGCAAAGAAGGAACTCTGATGGGAACAGTGCTTAACCTGTAATACAGATCTTCTCTGAATTTCCCCATCTGCACCAATTGTAATAAATCTTTATTCGTAGCGGCGATAACTCTAACATCCGTTCTTTGCACTTTGGATGAACCTACACGAATGAATTCACCTGTTTCCAATACACGGAGCAATCTTGCCTGTGTGCCCAATGGTAACTCACCAATTTCATCCAGGAAAATTGTTCCTCCATTTACAGTTTCAAAATATCCTTTCCTGGAATCTGCAGCTCCGGTAAAAGAACCTTTTTCATGTCCGAATAATTCAGAATCAATGGTGCCTTCCGGAATGGCTCCGCAGTTTACAGCGATAAATGGATTATGTTTTCTTGGAGAAAGTGAATGAATGATTTGTGAAAAAACTTCTTTACCTACACCGCTTTCTCCATTTATTAAGACGGTAAGATCAGTATTGGTAACCTGTGTTGCCACCTGCAATGCATAATTAAGTGCAGGAGAATTGCCAATTATACCAAACCTGTTTTTTATACTTTGAATTTCCATGCCCATATCCCCGGAAGGGGAATTTAAATTTTATGATTAATTATTTTTCCCAGTAATGTTCCTTGTGTACAACTGGTTGTTTCCACCATTACATACTCGCCTTTCTTCAATTGATATTCTTCCTTGGGGAAGACAAAAACTTTGCCTTGCGAACTTCTTCCCATCCAATCATCTTCACTTTTTTTGCTATCGCCTTCTATTAAAATTTTAAATGATTTGCCAATGTCTTTTTGATTGCTTTCTAATGAAAGCTTGTTTTGTAATGCCACTACTTCGTACAACCTTCTTTTCTTTTCTTCCAATGCCACATCATCTGCATATCTTTTCTGTGCCAGTGTGCCCGGTCTTTCAGAATAGTAATACATATAAGCATAATCATACTTTGCATATTCCATAATGCTTAATGTGTCCTGATGGTCTTTTTCCTCTTCTGTACAAAACCCGGTAATAACATCAGCACTGATACCACAATCCGGAATTATTTCTTTTATCCTTGCCACCTTGGCCATATACCATTCCCGGGTATAAGTGCGGTTCATTAATTGTAATATTCTTGTAGAACCACTTTGTACCGGCAGATGAATGTAATTGCATACATTCTCATATTTTGTAATGGTATATAATACTTCGTCTGTAATGTCTTTTGGGTGTGATGTAGAAAAACGAACTCTTAACGAAGGAGAAATCAAGGCAACTTTTTCTAAAAGCAAAGCAAATGTTATGGCCTCCCCTGAACTGCGTTCGTAACCTTCGCTCTGCTTGGTTACCTCCGAAGGAGAGGCTTTAGCACCTGATAATTCGGTTGTCGTTTCTTCTTTATGACTCTTTAATTTTTGAGAGTTCAAAGTCCCCCCTTGTGATGGGACCTGCCTGCCGGCAGGCAGGTTTAGGGGGGCTGTATAATGATAACTATCTACATTTTGTCCAAGCAATGTTACTTCTCTGAATCCTTGTTCAAACAAATCTTTGCATTCTGCTACAATACTTTCTGCACTGCGGCTCCTCTCTCTTCCTCTGGTGAAAGGAACCACACAAAAGGAACACATATTATTACAGCCCCGCATAATACTTACAAAAGCAGAAACACCATTACTATTTAAACGAATGGGAGAAAT
>JBBSJN010000091.1:0-10774 GCA_038257235.1 Chitinophagales bacterium | reverse complement strand
TCCCGATGGGAATCGGGAAGGTCACCGATTCAAATTTAAAATGGTTGAAAATTAGAATTAGTATTATAAAATATTGGGGGTTTAGCTCAGCTGGCTAGAGCGTCCCGATGGGAATCGGGAAGGTCACCGATTCAAATTTAAAATGGTTGAAAATTAGAATTAGTATTATAAAATATTGGGGGTTTAGCTCAGCTGGCTAGAGCGTTTGCATGGCATGCAAAAGGTCACCGGTTCGACTCCGGTAACCTCCACAAACAGTCCGGTTTATGCCGGGCTTTTTTTATGAATCATTTTTCAACCTATATTATTTACAGTTTTAGTCTTGATAAATATTATATAGGATATTCTTTTGATGTAAATAAACGATTGGTGGAACATAATTCAGGTATATCATCTTTTACATCCAAAGCAACGGATTGGCAAATAAAATGGTATAAGCCATTTAAAACCCGTGAAGAAGCATTGGCCGAAGAAAAAAGGATTAAGTCAAAGAAAAGCAGAAAATATATTGAATGGTTAATCAATGCATTTAGTGGAAATGAAAATGTTTAAGCGTTTGCTTGTCCCGATAGCTATCGGGAAAAAGGTCACCGGTTCGACTCCGGTAACCTCCACCAAAAGAAACCTGTATATAGTACAGGTTTTTGTTTTATATTAACTTCAGACAATTCATTTCCGGTGTATAAAAAAATATTTTTTTTAATAGGATTTCTTTCAAGCCTTACTTCATATACTCAGATTGGAGAAGAATGGTTAGGCGAATTAATTCGAAATGATAGTACACAAATTGTTTTTAATTTTCGGGTGGAAAACATCGGTAGCAAAAAAGTGATATACATAATCAATGCTAAGGAAAAAATAATAGTTGAGGATGTTCGTTTTACTGCTGATTCGGTTTTTATTACCATGCCGGTTTTTGAATCAACAATAAGCGCTGCAATTACAAATGATTATTGGACGGGTATTTGGACAAAAGGTGGAAGCACCACTGAACAAAATATGCTTTTTAAAGCCAGTAACGGCAAAGAACGATTTGCTTTTAAACTTAGTAAAGCTGCTAATAATATTACTGGCAAATGGTCAGTGCATTTTGCAAATGATACCAGTGCAGATTTTCCTTCAGTTGGCGAGTTTGTGCAAAAAGGAAATAAACTCACAGGAACTTTTTTAAATCCTACAGGCGATTTCAGATATCTCGAGGGAGTTGTTGATGGTGACCAACTCCGGCTTTCAACATTTGATGGTAGTCATGCTTTTTTATTTACGGCTACAATAAAAGATAGTAAAACGATTACTGACGGATATTTTTATTCCGGCGCTACTTATAAAGAAGCTTGGTCTGCCCTTAAAAATAATAAGGCTAAAGTAAATACAGCAGCAGTGGCAATGAGGCTGCAACCGGGGGAAGAAAGGCTTAATTTCAAATTCCCCGACTTAAACGGAAAAGAAGTTTCAATCAATGATGAACAATTTAAAGACAAAGTAGTTATTGTACAGATAATGGGATCCTGGTGCCCGAATTGCATGGACGAAACTGCTTTTCTGAGTAAGTATTATAAAAAGAATAAAGAAAGGGGTGTGGAAGTAATTTCCTTGGCATACGAATACAGTACTGACTTTGAACGTTCAGCAAAAAGCCTGAAAAAGTTTCAGCAACTCTTTAAAGTGGAATATCCAATGCTTATTACGGGGGTAAAAATTTCTGATAGTTTGCGAACAGAAAAAACCTTACCAGAGATTACGCCAATCCGGTTTTTTCCAACTTCAATAATAATTGACAGGAAAGGAAAAGTAAGGAAATTTGATACTGAATTTGTAGGGCCCGGAACCGGAACATATCATGAAAAATATGTAGCAACATTTAATTCATTCATTGAAAAGTTATTGAACGAAAAATAACTTTAGTTTTGCAATCATGGGAGTCTGGAACCAAATAGCCGAATATCTCTATCTTAAAAAGAAAGATCCAAACAGGCCAAAGGATAAATGGATTGGATACATGCATGGCATTAACCGCATCAGCATATTCATATTTCTGATCTGCCTAATAATTCTTGCCATTAAATTACTTAGCTGACAAAATTTGTAATGGCTGTAGCCGCTTTTTGAGATGCATTTCCGCCTACACTTAAGATTTGCGCAAGAGCAGCGTAATCTTTTTGCAATTGTTCTTTACGTTTTTCATTAGTCAGCAATTCCTGCAACTCTTTTTTTACAGCATCCTCTGTAAAATCATTTTGAATTAATTCTTTCACTACCAGTTTGTCCATAATAAGGTTAACCAGCGAAATGTATTTAATGTTTACCAATCGTTTGCCAATCTGGTAGGAGAGGTAAGAACCTTTGTAACAAACCACTTCTGGTACTCCGAATAAAGCTGTTTCCAATGTAGCAGTACCGGATGTAACCAATGCTGCTTTGGATTGCATCAGCAGATCATATGTTTTATTGGTAACATAAGTAACGTTTGAAAAATCTTTTACCAGATCATTATAAAATTGTTCGTTGGCGCCGGGTGCTTTGGCAACAATAAATTGATATGCAGGAAATGATTTGCTTACTTCCAGCATCACCGGCAATTTTTTTAGGATTTCCTGTTTTCTGCTTCCAGGCAGTAAGGCAATGATTGGTTTATCTGAAAGTTGTTCGTGAAAATCCTGAGCTTTATGATTTTGGATAACTTCTATTAATGGATGGCCAACATATTCTACCTCCCAGTTCCATTTATTTTTATAATAGTCTTTTTCAAAAGGAAGAATCACCAGCATTTTATCAATGCATTGTTTCATACTCTTTACTCTGTTCTCTTTCCATGCCCATACTTGTGGCGAGATGTAATAGATGATTTTTAATCCTTGTTGTCTGGCCCATTTGGCTATGCGAAGGTTAAAGCCGGGATAATCTATTAGTATTAAAGCATCGGGTTTATATTGCAGAATATCTTCTTTGCAAAAAGCCAGATTGCGAAAAATGGTGCGAAGATTCATGAGTACTTCGGAGAAGCCCATGAATGCTAATTCACTATAATGCTTTACCAATTCACCGCCTGCTTCCTGCATTTTATCGCCACCCCAACAACGAATTGAAATTGAGCTGTCCTGTTTTTTTAGTTCCTTGATAAGATTGGAACCATGTAAGTCGCCGGAAGCTTCGCCTGCTATAATATAATACTTCATACACTTACATTTAGTGAATACGGAAACACATTAAAGACCATTTGCAAATGCTCAGTAGAAATATCGGACGTACAAGAGTGATTCTTTTTATCTCTTTCACTGAAAGAAATAAAAAGAACAATCCGCCTATTGGCGGATGCAACAAAAGCCGATAGTAGTAATGTCGCCGGGTACATCATTTATATTTAATTAAAAAGCTTTAGCAATAAAATGCCAACGCCATAAAATAAAGTGACGATGAAAATTCCTTTGAATGTTTGTGCCTTATCAAAGTGTACATAAATGGCAAACAATAATGCGTTTGCCAGCAATGCAAATGTGCCGACGTTGGTGATGACTTTATTGTCATGCATAAAGTAAGTTAGAAAGTTCTGAAAACTTAGTTCAGAAAATTTGACTAAATAAACAATTACAAGGCCGACTAAAGGGCCTATAAGTCCGAGAATAAGGCCAAGCCGGAGGTTATCTTTTGTAAGAAACATTGGTGTGAAAATTTAATTGGTGGTTATTTTATTTCCAGCTTTTTTCCAGTTTGGCTTTTAAAACGTAATTCGTAAGATCAAATTGTACAGGCACCACACTTACATAATTATTAGCCAATGCCCTCACATCGGTATCTTTTGCTTTGTCAAAGTTTACAAATTCGCCGGTGAGCCAATAATAATGCCGGCCATGCGGATCATCCCTTTCTATAAAATCTTCTATGTACTTGGCATAAGCCTGTTTGCAGATCTTAAATCCTTTCAATAGTTCAGGAGCTACAGCAGGAATATTTACATTGAGTACAGTATGTTTTTCAAGTTTGGTCTTCAGCATTTTTTCAGTAATAAGCCGTACATATTTTCTGGCACCGGTAAAGTCGGCATCAATTCTATAATCCAATAATGAGAAGCCGGCAGATGGAATACTTTCTATAGCAGCTTCTACGGCGGCAGACATGGTTCCGGAATAAATTACATTGATACTGTGATTAGCACCATGATTAATACCGCTGAGGCATAAATCGGGTTTGCGATGTAATACTTTATCAACAGCCAATTTTACACAGTCAACCGGAGTGCCGGTGCATGACCATGTTTCTACATCATCAAATAAAGGTTCAATTTTATGTAAACGTAATGGCTGACCGATGGTGATGGCATGACCCATACCTGATTGTGGTTTATCTGGCGCCACAACAACGATTTTGCCAAGATCTCTTACAGCTTCAACTAGGTTTTTTATTCCCGGAGCTGTTACACCATCATCGTTTGTAATAAGGATTACCGGTTTTTCTTTTACGCTGGCTTTAGCAGAAGCGGCTTTTTTCTTAGGACTTGATTTTTTTGTCATACGGCTACAAAAATCCTCTTTTTTCCGGTTTATCCAAAATAGGGTGCAATTAAATTTGTCGCTTTTACTCTCTCGCCTCAGGCGAGACCAAAGGGAGATAAAATTATTATTATCAAATATTCCCTTTTTTCCTGGAAGTATTAGGTGATTGAACTGCGACATTTTTAATTGCACTTCAAAAAAGGTTAGCAAAGAATTTTGTAATTCTAAAATAATTAGTATTTTGCAGCTAATTAAATTAGTGATTATGTCAATCTCCAATCAAAATCTGAAATACCTGAGAAAACTCCGTGGATGGACACAGGAAGAATTTGCAAATAAACTTCGTATCAAACGATCATTGCTGGGTGCATATGAAGAAGAAAGAGCCGAGCCGAGAATCGATGTGCTGGAAGTAGTGTGTGATATTTTTAAATTGACACTGGATGATATACTGCGGAAAGATCTGAGCGATAATAAGAGTAATTACCTTGCTAAAAGAAGAGCAATGAAATTGGCATCTGGGAGGCCAGATATTCCTTTTGTACCAGTGAAAGCAGCTGCGGGTTACCTGGCTGGGTTTGAAGATCCGGAATTTATAGATGAACTGAATACCTTTACGCTGCCGATGCTTACGGGTGGGAATTACAGAGCCTTTGAAATTGTTGGCGATTCTATGCTTCCAACGCCAAGTGGTTCAGTAATTGTGGGAGAAAAATTAGAAAATCTTGATGATGTAAAAAACAATGTTGCCTGTATTGTAATTTCCCGTAACGAGGGAATTGTTTATAAAAGAGTGCAAAAAAATGGCAGGCAGAAAAATAAACTGACCCTGGTAAGTGATAACCCGGTTTTTCATCCTTACACTGTCAATGCAGAAGAAGTATTGGAAATGTGGCAGGCACAAGTTGTTATTTCCCGTACGAATTCTCAAAACCGATGGGATATGAGCCAGTTGGCCACCGTAGTTTCTGACCTTCAGCAGCAGGTAACCTCGCTTAAAAAAAGGATGAATTAGTTAAAAATTAAGATCAGACCTGCTTTTTTGCCAGTTTTTGCAGTCAGCCTTAGTTCTCTTGCTATCTAAGTTTTATATTTGAGAATCCTAAAGGACTGCATGAGATTTAAAGTATATATCTGTTTACCCTTATTACTGTTTTGTAGCACAATTTTCTCCCAAACGAAAACAGTGCAAGCCGTAAAAATTGCCCAGGCTCCGAAAATAGACGGAAACCTGAATGATGAGGCATGGGTGAATATTACTCCGGCTACAGATTTTATTCAAAACTATCCATCAGCAGGTACACCTGCTTCTCAGCAAACCAAAGTAAAAGTGGTTTATGATGATGCCGCCATTTATATTGGTGCATATCTTTATGATGATCCTGATCTGATAAGAAAGCAGATTACAGCAAGAGATGCAGAATTACAAAAAGACGTAGATTTTTTTTCCATCTTTCTAGATACTTACAGCGATAAGCAAAATGGTTTTCAGTTTGTAGTTACTTCTGCAAACGTACAATCAGACGCAAGGCTGGGTCCTAATTTAGGAAGTGGTGGCAGTGGATTTGGTGAGTATGGAGATAAAACATGGGATGCCGTTTGGGAAAGCAAAGTGCAGATAAAAAATGATGGCTGGACGATAGAAATGAAGATTCCATATATCTCACTTCGCTTTGCAAAAAAGGATTTACAAAACTGGGGTATTCAATTTCAACGGCAGATAAGAAGAACGAATGAAAATTGTTTCTGGAGTGCTGTTGATCCGAATGTAAATGGCTTTGTAAATCAGTTTGGCCAGTTTGTAGGGTTGAAAAATTTGCAACCTCCATTGCGGCTTAGTTTTGCGCCTTATGTTTCTACTGGCTACAGAAGTTCTCCCGAACCAAATGGTTATTCTAACAAATGGTTACGAAGTGGAGGTATGGATGTAAAGTATGGTATCAATGAAAGTTTTACCCTGGATGCTACATTGATACCCGATTTTGGCCAGGTTATTTCTGATAATGTAATTAATAACCTATCGCCTTTTGAAGTGCGGTTTCAGGAGAACCGCCAGTTTTTTACCGAAGGAACAGAATTATTTAATAAAGCTGGTTTGTTTTATTCAAGAAGAGTGGGAGCCATTCCTTCAATGTATAACAGAGTTAAAAATTTCGCTGGCTCTAATACTGATTGGGAAATTAAAAAGAATCCATCTTCTACTCAACTTTATAATGCAACAAAATTTTCTGGCCGTACCGAAGGGAAACTAGGTATTGGCGTCTTTAATGCGATAACAGCACCAATGGAAGCTCGGTTGCATAATACTGTTTCCGGAAAAGATTCTACTATTGAAACAGAGCCATTAGCCAACTATAATATTATTGTATTGGATCAGGCATTAAAGGGTCGTTCTTTTTTAACACTGACCAATACCAACGTAATTCGCAATGGCGATGCAAGGGATGCAAATGTTTCAGCATTTGACTTCAGCCTCTTCGATAAAAAGAATTTGTTTAATGTAAAAGGAACAGCCAGATACAGTAAGATATTTGGGAACAATCCTTACGATGGATATAATACCACATTGAGAATGGGGAAAGTAAGTGGCAAGTGGCAATACTATGTGCTGGGTAATGTTGAGTCTGCTAATTATGATCCGAGAGATCTTGGTTTTTTGCAAGCAGCAAATGAAGTGTCTGTAACTAATTCAATTACTTATTCGCAGTTCACACCTACTAAAAATTTGTTGTCATATAATTACAGGCTTACTACAAAGTATGCTAAGCTTTATGTTCCAGCTGAGTTCACAGATTTTCAAGTCAGTGCAAATGGTTTTTGGCTGCTGAAAAACTTCTGGGACATTTCATTGAATGCCCGGTACATTACGGATCAGCATGACTATTTTGTGCTGGGAGATCCTGCTACGTATAAACGTTTTGTAAAGCGTCCCCGTTATGGTTCGCTTACTTTAAGTGGAAGTACTGACAGCAGAAAAAGATTGTTTGTAAATTATTCGGCTTTGTTTGCCAGTTTTTTTAATTCGGCACCAAATAAATATTATCATTCACTCAGTGGCGGAATACGATATCGTTTCAGTAACAGGTTTACGCTGGATTTAACGCATAGCCATGAAACAGAAACTGATTATATTATTGCTGCAAGAAGAGAATCAAATGGTGAGCCGAAAATTGCATTTGTAGATTTTACGGATGTTACATCAATACTTTCTGGCATTTATAATTTTACGTCTCGTATTAATCTTACGCTAAGAGCAAGACATTATTTAAGTCGGTTGAATTTTAATCGGTTTGCCAATGTGGATGGTCTGGGCAATCCAATTCCAAGAACGGGCACTACCAGTTTTGACAATGTCAATATTTTTAATCTGGATGCTTTCCTTACCTGGGATTTTCGCCTGGGCAGCCGCTTGATTCTTGGTTATAAAAACTGGCTGGGAGATGATGAAGTGGTAAACGTTAATGGAAAGAACAATTATGTAAGAAATCTTGGAGACATATTTGACTTGCGGCATGGAAATGAAATCACCGTAAGGTTTGTATACTTTATAGATTATAATCAGTTGCGCAGAAAACACCGTTAGTTAACCTGTATTAACTCATCTCCGCTAATTGCAAAAACAGGCTCTCCTTTTTCGGGTTCTACTTTAAACGATCCGGTAAACCGACTGAAAGCTGGTAAAATGCAATGTTCTTTTGCAAAATAGAAACAAGGAAACTTAAGTGATTGCCTCCCTTTTCCTTTTAATGTAATAGACGGATGAACATGCCCTGTAAAAGTGTATTTGATATCAGGTGATTCATTTTTCTTAATTCGTTTGTCTTCATGTCTGAAGCAGAAGCCATCAATCAGTAATTCCCGTTCATGCAATTTTATATTGGCATCCTGATACCAGGAGTCGGCTAAAATATCATGATTTCCTTTTACAAGATCAAGATGCAATAAGGAGAAATCATTTCGCCATTTTAGAAATAATCCCAGTTCTTTATTGACAGTGCTATGTGTAAAATCGCCAACTATAATCAATCGTTCTACTTTAAAAAGATAAAGCTGGGCCATTAACCGCTGCAGATCGGCTTTGTAAATGGATTGAGGAACAGCAATACCTGATTTTCGAAAATGACCTGTTTTGCCAAGGTGCAGATCTGCAACGATCAAACTCTTTTGCTCTTCCCAATACAGGCATCTGTCTGGCGATATCCAAAAAGTATTTTCAGCAATGATATGGGGAATCGGATTTTTCATTCAGCAGTGTTCAAATTTACAACAAACTATTCAGCCTCCAGTTGTTGTTGCATTTTTTTTACACGGTCTTCCAGTTTTTCAGAAGAAAGATCTTCCCGCATACTATCTACTTTAATAGGAAAACAAAAGGGAGTGAGCTGTTGCGGAAAAGTAATTACAATGGTTGATTGCTGAATCCGCTCCAGCATATCCCGCAGCCTTACTTCTTCCATTTGCTGATCCAGCACTTCCTGGTAGGCCTGGCGAAGTAGTAAATTGGTTGCATCATATTCGCTGAACACATTAAACAGGAGCGAAGCAGAAGATTGTAAATGCCTTGCTTTCTTTTTTTCTCCCGGCATTCCCTGAAAAATGAGCCCACCGATTACTGCCACATCTCTGAATTTTCGTTTTGCCATTTCCGTACTGTTTACGCTTCGTTGTATATCATTCAGCAAATCAGTTGGCGAAAATAATTCATATACATTACTGTCATCAACAGGTATTGGCTGATCACTCAGTAATTCAAAACCATAATCATTCATGGCAAAGGAAAATGTAATGGGAGTAATGCGGCTGATGCGATAGGCAAGAATGGCGGCCATTGCTTCATGCACCAGCCTTCCTTCAAACGGATACACAAATAAATGAAACCCATCTCCGCCCGGATGACCCGGTCGGATGGGTTTTGTTTCAATCTGTTCTATCAATAATTCATTTTCTTTTGGAAGATGTGATAAGTTTTTTTGCAAATCAAAAATCGGGAGTAATGCATCCAGTTCTTTACTATCCGAAACAGCGCCAAGTGCCGCTTGATTTAACGTCTCTCTCAGTTTCTTTCCCAAATTGGCACTCAATGACATTCTTCCTCCGGTCCAGCTGGGTACTTTTGATTTTTTCGAAGTTGACTTCCTTACCAATGCTGTCATGTCCTTTATCAGTACAAACTCAAGATTTTTTCCTGCTAAAGTAAACACATCACCAGGTTCAAGGCGGGAAATAAAGTATTCTTCAATAACGCCGATATAAGTTCCGCTGATGAATTTTACTTTCATCATGGAGTCGCTTACAATAGTGCCAATATGCAAGCGGTGACGCATGGCTAGTTTGCGGCTCAGTATTTTGTAAACACCATTCTCTATTTCTACTTTTTTAAAATCATCGTATTGGCCCAATGCTTCGCCACCTTCGGTAATAAAATAAAGTATCTTATTCCATTCTTCCATTGTCAGTTCTTTGTAGCAATAGGTTGCTGTAACCTCATTATATATTTCATCTGGCAAAAAACCATCAGAGATAGCTAATGTATTCAGGTATTGCAGTAGTACATCATAACAGAGCAACATCGGCTGGCGGCTTTCAATAAGATTCTCTTTCATGGCAGCTTTTAAAGCAGCAGCTTCCAGTAGTTCTAAAGAATGAGTTGGCAGGAAATATATTTTACTCACAGCATCAGGGCTATGTCCGCTACGGCCGGCTCTTTGTAAAAACCGGGCAACACCTTTTGGTGAACCGACCTGTATAACGGATTCGACGGGACGAAAATCAACGCCAAGATCTAAACTTGCAGTACACACCACTGCTTTCAGGTTGCCGGTATGCAGGTTGTCTTCAATCCATGTTCTCAATTCTCTGTCAATAGAACCATGATGTAATGCGATAGAACCGGCAAGTTCGGGGCACACATTTAATAAAGCCTGGTACCACATTTCACTCATGCCTCTGGTATTGATAAAGATGAGAGTGGTTTTGCTTTGTTGAATGATAGGAATTAATTTATGGGCAAGTTTAATTCCAAGATGACCAGCCCAGGGATATTTTTCGATCTCATCAGGGAAAATAGATTCTACTTCAATTCGTTTATTGATATCGGCTGTTACAATCACTCCATTTTTTTTCAATGGAGATAACAACACTTCTTTCGCTTCTTCTAAATTCCCGATCGTGGCACTGATACCCCAAACAAGAATATTATTTCCCCCTCTCACTTTTTCCCCCTCACTTTTCTCCTCTCTCGACTCCCTACTCCCGACTATCCGACTAATCGCCAACTCCACCTG
>JBBSJN010000090.1:0-10790 GCA_038257235.1 Chitinophagales bacterium | reverse complement strand
TGACTCTTTTGTTTAGTATTTACTTAGCAACACTGCTGCTACTATTCCTGCCGTTTCGGTTCTCAACCGAGTTTCACCAAGACTAACCGGAATGAAATCATTCTGCATGGCCAACTCAATTTCTTGTGGAGAAAAATCACCTTCCGGCCCAATAGCGATCAGCTGATTTGAAGATTTTCCAATAAGCTGGTTTCCCAAATTAATTTTATTATCCTCCATACAATGTGCTATAAAGTTTTGACCATCGGTACATTTCCATTGCTCCATATCCCCGTAACGAAGAGGCTCTTGTAACACCGGCATCCAAACCTGCTGACTTTGCAACATAGCACTGATGCAAATGCCCTGCATTCTGTCAAAACGAAATTTCTCTTTCTCCGTTCTTTCACAAATAAGCGGAATGATTTCAGCGACACCTATCTCCGTGGCTTTCTCTAAAAACCACTCGAAGCGGTTAGAATTTTTAAGTAAAGAAATAGCAATGGAAACTTTGCGGCTGGCAATTGGAATTTGTTGCTGAGATTTTATTTCGACGGTACAATGCCTTTTATCCTCATCAATTATTTCACAGGTTAACAAGCTTCCTTTTCCATCTGTAAGCTTTAACTGCTCACCTGTTTTCATACGCAACACCTGTATTACATGTTTAGATGTTTCTTCATTCAGCACAACTGTTTTTTGTGAAGCAGTATAATCACTTATATAGAAAAAAGGTAATTGCATACTCATTGAAATACAGCCAGTAAAATACGATCTTCAGAGGAAATTGCCGGCAACACAAGTTTTCTTCCATTATAATAGATGACATTCCCCTTTTTATTCTTTACCGGAAGACTGATATCCACTCCGCCAATAAAAGGTGCATTGGCATATTGTTTCAACAACTTTCCACTGGTTATTCCATCTCCATCATCAAAAATAAAAGTGGAAATAATGGTTCTGTTGGCTGGTGTCAGTGTTTCAGAAGAAATTGCAATGCCATTAACAGTTAAACTATCCCGGCCTCCAATCATCGCTTTGTTTGCTGAAAATACAACGATGGCTGATTGTTCTTTTTTTGCCGGTAGTTTTCCCAGCATCATTCCTACCATATTTCCCTGCGGAAACCCCCGTAGATATAGCAGTTCATTTCCTTTATTAAATGGTTCGAAAAAATAACTGACTGTTCTTTCTTCCGGGGAGAAGGGTTTCAGTTCAAACTCGTAATGGCTGTTTTTAATTGCTGTAAAACTTCCCCAGTTTCCATTTTCATCAACCGAGAAACTGGCTATTGGTTTGGCTTGGGACCGGGTTCCTTTTTTCATACTTAACGAATACACATTGATGACGGCTCCTTTCATCGGTGTATTATCTCCCAGATAGACAGCCTTGCCGCTGATCTTTCTTATCCTGTTTACCTCGGTAGAAGCAATCTTCTTTTTCTCGTCAGTATTAAAATGCCGGTACATGGCTTCAAATGTTTCTTCACATGTTGCTACTTCATAATGATCTTTATCTTTTAGATCAAGATTGAGTGCTCCGGTTACATCACCTGACATACTATTCATCACTTTATCGCCTTTGGAATATATATTCAGGCAATTACTATTCTTAAACCAGGAATATTCATACGTCCATTTCCGGCTGCCCAGGTGTACATAATGTTCCACTTTAGCCGCATTGATACTGTCAATCATATACCCTCTACCCAGGCCACCACCAGCAGAATGTCCGACCAGATCAATTTGTGTTGCGCCTGTCAGATTCAAAACACTGTCAATAAAATTTTCCAGCAAGCTGTCATTCTTTTTCCCATTGCCTGATACTGAATTCCAATCGAAAATGAATAAACGATCCGGGCAATACCCATACTCAATAAACCGTTGCACCTGCAATGCATACGTATCTCCAGATGCCAGAAATCCATGAATAAAGACAATAGGCTTTTTTGCAGTATCACATTGTGCGATGCTGATACTGTTTGCTGCAAGACAGAAAATAAACAGAATTATTTTTTTCATGCTTCAATTTATGAAAAATGTCCCGCCAATGCGGGACAAACAAAATTTTACTATGAAATAAAAAAATATGATCAATTAAAACGGACTATCATCATCATCATATTCTGAAGAATCATTCATCTTGCTACCCGTCTGTAAAAACACTTTGGCACCACCATCGCCATCCATATCACTTACCGGTTTCCAGTTGCCCGTAAGGCCTGTACCACCAAAGCCTCCACCATCATCTTCTACAAATTTTTGAATATGCAGCAGTGCTTTCAGTTTGATTGTTTCCAGTGAACCATTACGATGCTTGGCTATTCGTACATGGGTCTCGCCTTTATTACTCTCTCCCATTTCATTTTGGGTGATGTCATAATATTCAGGACGATATAAAAACATAACCATATCTGCATCCTGCTCGATGGCTCCGGATTCACGGAGGTCACTCAGTTGTGGCATCTTGTTTCCATCTTTACCGGCACTTCTTGTTTCCACCGCACGGCTTAACTGTGATAGTGCAATGATTGGCACACTTAATTCCTTCGCCAGTGCTTTTAAGTTTCTTGAAATATTACTGATTTCCTGCTCACGGTTACTATTTCTATTATCTCCAGTACCGCTCATCAATTGCAAATAGTCAATGATGATAAGACCAATATCATGTTTATTTTTTAATCGACGACACTTAGCTCTTAATTCAAAAATGTTTAAAGCCGGTGTATCATCAATAAATAATGGAGCCTGTGCCAACTCTTGTATACCTCTGGCATACAATTGTTTCATTTCATGCTCTTCCAGTTTTCCTCTCGCAATTTTTTCCAGCCATATCTCACTTTGTGCAGAAAGTATACGCTGTACCAATTGGCCGGCACTCATCTCTAACGAAAACATAGCAACCGGTGTTTTCTTTGTTGCACTCATCACCGCATTACGGGCAAGGTTTAGTGCAAATGCTGTTTTACCTACTGAAGGTCTGGCAGCTAATATGATTAGATCCGTTGCCTGCCACCCATAAGTGATTCTATCCAATGAAGGGAATCCGCTGGGAACACCCGAAACATCTTCATTTTTATGCCGAAGGTCTTCAATTCGCTGAATAGTTTTTACTAATACAGAATCAATGGTATCGAAATTCTTACGTAAGTGATTGTTGGTTATTTCAAACAGCTTTGTCTCTGCATCATCTAATAAATCAAAAACATCTGTAGAGTCCTCGTATGCATCGCCTATAATTTCACCACTGATGCGTATTAGTTCTCTTTGAATAAATTTCTGAAGAATAATTCTTGAATGTGTTTCAATATTGGCAGCAGAAACAACTGCATTGGTAAGCTTGGTAACATAATAAGCACCGCCAATCATTTCCAATTCTTCTTTAAAACGCAATTCTTCTGCCACTGTAAGAATATCTATCGGCTGGCTCTTATTCGACAGGCTTTGCATTGCACTATAAATACGCTGATGCGCTTCTACATAAAAACATTCTGGCTTTAGAATTTCAACCACCGCATCAAAAGCAGTTTTCTCCAGCATGATGGCGCCGAGTACTGCCTCTTCCAGTTCTTTAGCCTGTGGTGGTACTTTGCCATACACCATAGTGCCCAGATCGAGAGTAGATTTTCTTCTTTGCTTCCTGTCTTTGTTAATGTTAGTGAACTCCATTGCTGTACGGCGATAAAATTTTAAACCAATGATTTCTTACCATTGACTTTGGGTTAGTCTTCCGTCTTGCTTTAAGAATAAATTTTCTCGTTGTTAGTGGAATGTTCCGCAGTCAGTCAAGCGAAAATAATGGTATCAACTCATTCAAAATTGTTTTCCAAAAACTTTTTCTTTGTGCACTATTTCTGCACTCCAAAAATCCGGTTATCCACATCTCATTCCTTCCCAAAGCCGTCGTCAATTTACCACAAACCAACGGTAACTGCCCTGAAAGAAAAGCACAATTGGTGCATAAAAACACTTAAAAGGGAAATATTTAACAGCAGTGTCACAATAACCTGGTTTTGCTAACAGTTATTAGTAATACCCACATACCGTACCGGAGCTGCTGCACACTTTTTTTATTCAAATTTAAAAAACAACTATGCAAACGACAAATCGCAGCAGCCAGCCCATTCTTAGCCAAACAGAAAACAATACCACCCTCTGGATCGGACATATGAAAACAGACCCATACGATCATATTGCCGGGCAAACATTTAAATGTCCGTCTGACGGAGTAGTTAATAATATACAGGTGTATTCATCTACTGTGCAAGAGCCGGGAGATGTGGCATTAACCTTACATGAGTTTGATGTTACCAGCCAGAACTGGGGACCAGCCATTGCAGATGCTTCCATGTTTTTACAGAAAGGAGATGATGCCCGGTGGATCCGGTTTGGTCTGGCACCAGTGGAATTGAAAAAAGATACCCATTACGGTTTCCGTCTGCAAACCCAAAATGCTTTTATCGGTATCGGCGAAGCTGCCAGCCATGCTAAACAGCCTTTTACTTTTGGCAACGAATGGAAAAGTGATGCAGCCGGTAGTAAGGGACATTTCTATTCCTATTTCAGCCTGGCATTTAAAGTGGAACTCTGCGCATAACATAAGAAATTAAGGCCATGAATTGATAAGGCTCCGCACTGTTGGAGCCTTTTGCTTTATATGCTTCAGACATATGGCTGCTATGAGGATGTTATGAAAGAGCCATATAAAGCAAACGAAGGATCAACGAAGGTTGGACGAAGGAAAAATTGTATTGCCCTACTTTTGCAATACTTTATCTATAATTTATACCGCACTTATGGCAAGATCGAAAAACATACTACTGCACGGAAGCAGCGGCCATATAGGCAAAGAGTTTGTTATAAAAAAATACGGCAATAAAACTATAATCACTGCTTACCCTGATATGAGTAAGGTAAAACCGAGTAAGCTACAGAAAGTAAAAAGAAGTCGGTTTGCTGAAGCGGTGGCCTATGCACAAAACATTTTGCGGGACCCGGCACTTAAAGCACAGTATGCCAAAAAGGTGAAGCAGGGGCAAAAAGTTTATCACTATGCGATAAAGGAGTTTATGAAAAGGAATGGATAAGTAATGCATTTTACAATTAATTACGACGAGTCCCTTGCAAGAGGCTCGCCTTGGAGTCATTCAATTTTTGTGGCCGGTGAAAGAAACCAACGGCCACGGCGTGAAAAGGGATTTTTTATTTCAACTTCTTTTGATCTCTATTCTTCAAACTCTTTGCATTTTTCTCACTCACTACTTTTTTTCCTGTTTTTGCTTCTATGGCTTGCCACCGATGGTTTGGAAGAATCTCCATTTTGTGCCACCAAGTAACAGGCATATCTTGTAAGGGCCATATCTTTAATTTCTCTTTGTGCACCTTTTGCCAGATTTATCATTTTGCCGACTCCGGCAAAATGATCGGAAACCGCTACACCACTACTTTCGCAGGCTGTTTTGGCTTTTTCAATCACTTTCAGAAAATTATCCCATTTAGTATATCCCAGCACATCCTGCAATTCTCTTGCACTCCAGCATTCTATTCCCTTGTAATCATAAACAGCCTCTTCAAATTGCTGAAACAGTTCTGCTATCATTTCTTTTTTCATATCAATAAATTTATGCTTTTTTCTTCCCAACTTCTTCACCTTCTCCTTGTGTATTATTATCCAGGTCGTACAAACGAAAATTGGCAAAGTCGGAAACGAGAATATATTTCGGCAAGTCACGGTCGGCAATACCGTGAAAATAATCCATCACCTGTCCGTGAGCTTTATCTAAATTTTTACCAAGACTTTTATGTTCTACTATTAAATTGCCCGGCCAGAAGAGATCTACATAACCGTCTTTGTTATTGATTTTTTTTACATGGTATTCAAAAGAAGCGAGGCGGCGGCGTTTAATATCGAAGATGTGGAAGAATTCATCCCACAAAGTTTTGGCTTCGGCATGTTCATTGGTCTCATCTTTCCATTCTGTTACAAAGGCGGCGGCTCTTGTTTTTATTTCGTTCCAGGATAAGGGGCATAACTTAAATATGGTGTACTGCAAAATAAGAAATCTGTGTGAAGGCCTGCCTGTGCATAAATAAGACCTGCCGGTTTATTTATCCCCGGCCTGTTTATCTATCTTTAGGAACATTCCGCCCCCGGTTCCCTATCCAGTTTATTTTTCAAGGTTTTGATAGTTTATTTATCACACTAAAACTAAACATCATGAAGATCCTTCTAAGGGTGGTTACACTGCTATTTGTATGCACGGCATCCTATTCGCAGGTAGTAACCTTTTACAAAGCCAATGTAGAATTGTATGAACATGCTAATTACACCGGGCAAAGCCGGTCGTATGGCCCCGGCCAGTATTTACTTTCTGATTTTAATGATATGACATCTTCCATCAAAGTACCGGCAGGTATGGTGGCGTATATCTATGAACATGCAACTGCTACACAGGGTTTTGGTATAGCTGTTGATCTGCTGGAAAATGTACCCGACTTATCGGTTTATAATTTTAATGACAAGGTTTCTTACCTAATTGTTTTTTATGCCACCAAAGACAACCTGTACGACTGGAAACGAAATACAATGGTGAATGGCCAGTTTGTTGCCGGCCACTGGGAAAGGAAAAGGGCAAAGCCACAACCGCCGAATACTGTAGCAGTAGTATCGCCGCCAATACCCGGACCTGTATCAACTGCTGCTACTGTTTTAACCGTAAACGGAGCTACTACAAGCATTACAACACTGGGTGTCCATTCAATAGAAGGAAAATCTTTATGGGAAATTGCTAAACTACAAATGGGTATAATTGGTAATGATTTCCGGGGCAGAGAAGAAATTGGTACGGCCTGTTTTGAAAGAGCTTCAAATAATATTTTAATACCTGATAATTTTAATTTTTGGTACCCGCAAATGCCGCCAAATGATCACCGCAAACCTGCTAAAAGAACGTTGAGCGGACAGGTTACCCGGGCTGGCCAGGCCAATATACAGGGCACTTTTAATGATTTTGATGTAAACATTGATATACTCCCTTATCCAAACTACGAATATCTTGTAAACTCTGCTCATAAACCAAAATTCACTACAATCATGAGCCTTCAGGATGTTCCATACGATATAAAAGATTGCCCTCCATCATTTAAAACTGTAGAAGCGGAGATAGCTGAAGATTTTTGGCCTAAAGGCAATCATACTTTTGGCCGAGCCAGACTAACGGATATGGTACTTCGCAGAGTTGGGAAAGGAATATGTGTGTATGGTCCATGGATCTTTGATGAAGGACATTGCCGCCATCCTGAAATACATCCTGCAGAAGAACTGTGGTGGCAGGATACGATCAACAATAAAAAACAATACAATCTGAATGTGGTCTGCGATGCTTCACGACGTTTTTTCTGGAGAAAACAAATGGATGATGGTACCAAACTGAAACCATGGGCAGAACCTCCGGTGAAGGGATTGTTTGCTATCGCCTTTGAATATGTGTTACCCAAAACTGAAGCTGCTATCAATTTTCCTGTAAAACAATTTGAGGCAGATTATATTCAGCATTACAACCTTACAGAATATCCAAATGCCAATCAAACCTATTCGTTGATGTACCAGGGAAAAACGATTGTTACATTTAAACCCAATAATAATGCTTTCAAAGTTTCGTTTGAACATGTTGGTCTTGCCCCGGATGATCCAAGCAAGATAAGAGGGTTCCTGGTATTGGAAACACAGGTAGGAAAACTTACACAAATTGCAACGGCAATAACAGTGTTTAACGGATCTACCCCGCAGGTGATCAAATTGCCGGCAAACTCAACACCCGATAAGGCACCACAACTGTATGAAGACCGATTTTTTAAAAAAGAAGAAGGACACTATTATTTCACTGTAACAGAAACAACAGTGAGCAGCGGCGGCCCTGCAGGACGTTTTGAACGGATGGGCAGAACAAATTAAAGAAGTGGATCATTCATTATATTAAAAATGACTCTGTGGCACAGCGTCATTTTTTTTGTTTATAATATATTTTATCAAATCTTATTTATAGCAAATCCTTTCGAAACCAAATAGTTTTTACAAGATTACTGTGTAAGTACATTTTTAGCAAAAGCCAGCACTGTTTATCGCCTGATGATAAACTTAATAGTCTTCTCTCTCATGTTTGTAGATGACCAAAGCCCAAGGAGGTACACACCATCTGAAAGCTGGCTAAAATCCATATTTGTCATAGGAGTATTTACATTTTTCTTTATTAAAACGGTTCCTTGTTTATCTATAACAGAAATTTTATCGAACTTTTCTACATCCAGATCAGTAACCTGCACATGGTTGTAAACATTGTTTTTAAACACATCAAGCTGTGCATTAATAATTGAAACATCGGCAGGTAATTCTGCTGTGGACGGCGATTTAGTTTGTGCTACTAATGAAGTGCCTGCTAAGAGCAGCACTAAAAGAAATAGTGAAGATTGCTTTTTCATAAAACTGGATTTTGGATATTAAAATCATTATAAAAATAATCCAATAACTGAGTAGTACGAAATATGAGAAAGGAAATGTGTTTAGTCCTGAAAAAAAGGGAAGTTCTACTTAGTAGAGTTTACAATAATTGCTAATTCATCAGCATTTCCCTGGCATTTTCCATTGCTGCGGCTGTAGGTTTCTCTCCACTGAGCATTTTAGCAATAGCAGTTATTCTTTCATCCGTTGAAAGTTTGCGGATATTTGTTTTAACTGCATCCCTGCCTGCCGGCGAGGCAGGTCTTACAATTTCTTTGTAGACAAAGAAATGAGCATCGGCCTTGCCTGCAATTTGTGGCTGATGAGTGATACAGATAACCTGCCTTTTTTCAGCAAGCCCTTTCATTATTATACCAACCTGTTTTGCGGCTTCGCCGGAGATGCCGGTATCTATTTCATCGAAGATGAGAGAGGGTAAATCGATAGAAGCAGCTACTAATGATTTTATACTTAACATCAAGCGACTAAGCTCACCACCGCTTGCTACTTTTCGTACAGGTTGAAACTGTCCGCTGCGGTTCGCATCGAATAAGAATTCAATACCATCTGCACCAGCTATATTTAAATTTGTTGTTTTAATCTCCACTTTTAATTTTGCATTGGGCATGCCCACCTGTGCCAGCAGTTTGTTTACGTTTTCTTCTAACGGCTTTGCTTGTTTTGTTCTTTTGGCTGAAAGTTTTTTAGCTATTTCAGTTGCCTTTGCAAAAAGTGAATTTGCTTCTTTCTCCTTTTGCTGAATGGCATTATCAATATTTAAAACAGCCTGCAGCTTTTCTTCCAGTTCTTTATGTAAAGCCAGTAACTCCGCAGTGGTATTTACTCCATGCTTTTTCTGTAACCTATAACCCAGCGAAAGGCGTTCATTTAATTGCTCAATCTTTTCAGGATCATAATTTATATTGGAGCTGATGCGATCAATGTCGCCTGCCACATCCTGCAACTCTATTTGTACGGATATTAAACGTTGGAGTAGTTCCGGCAAGTCAGGATGCCAGGTTGAATAAGCAGCAAGTTGATTTAATAATACTTTCAATTGTTGCACCAACGGATTTTCACTTTCACTCAATTCAAAATACACTTTCCCCAATGCTTCTTTTATTCCTTCAGCATTGCTCAATAGTTTTAATTCAGTCTCTGTTTCTTCCAATTCATTTTCTTTAAATGCAGCCTCATCAAGCTCTGTAAACTGAAACCGATTATAGTCTACCTCTTTATCGAATTGCTGCTTTTGATTTTTTAATTCATCCCATTCCTTCGTTACCGATTGCCATTTGCGAAAAACAAATTGATACTCTTCCAGTAAATCTGCATTTCCTGCCAACGCATCTACCACTTCCCTTTGAAAATCAGTTTGTCCAAGTTCCAATGTATCAAACTGTAGATGCAGATCAACCAGCATTGAGCTTAGTTGTTGTAACTGTCCCAGGTTTACCGGTGTGTCATTTATAAATGCCCTTGATTTTCCGTTGGTACCGATTTCTCTTCTCACCACTATTTCATCATCTGCGTCCAGTTCGTTTTCTTTTAAAAAAATGGCAACAGCTTTTTTATTATCTGCGTTGAACACGCCTTCAATCACACATTTCTTTGCTTTATTTACCAGCGCCGTTGAATCTGCCCTTGCTCCTAATATTAAACCCAATGCCCCAACAATAATGGATTTACCGGCTCCTGTTTCACCAGTTATAACATTAAGCTGATCGGAAAAATCAATTTCCAGCTCATCGATGATGGCATAGTTCTGTATGGAAAGGTGAGATAACATTGAAGCGGCAAATTATATTTTTTATACCTATGTTACGAATTTTTATAAATGATACCATTTGTATTTATAAAGTATTCCAATTTTTTGTGGTATAATGCCGATATAACAACCGTTTAGGCCAATGAAATTGGACTACCTGCCTGCCGGTAGGCAAGATTACGGATGTATAGTCGGAATGACTTTTCACCAGCCATTTATTTTCAGGCAAAAAAATAGCTGCCAGTGGGCAGCTATTTATAAATTTATCCTGATAATATTACTTTACTTCTACTGCGGTATGTAACTCTTCATCCACAAGGATGCGGCCACAGTTTTCACAAATCATTACTTTCTTGTGCTGTTTGATCTCACTTTGCTTTTGAGGGGGTATAGCGTTAAAGCAACCACCGCAAGCATCTCTTTCCACAGCCACAACAGCCAGGCCGTTCCGGTAGCTATTGCGGATTTTCTCGTAGCTGGCTCTTAATCTTTCGTCTACATGTTCGTACGCATCAGTTTTTAGTTTATTAAAATGCTTCTCTTCTTT
>JBBSJN010000089.1:0-11035 GCA_038257235.1 Chitinophagales bacterium | reverse complement strand
CGTTTCGTAATAATCCCGGTTTAGAATATAGCCAGCGGTAGTGCAAAAAAAATCCCCTCGTTTAAAACGAGAGGATTTTATAATATAATGGCCGGGGATGTAATTATTCAGGCTTTGCTTCTTCAGCATCGGCTGTAGCAGCATCATCTTTTTCCTCACCATCCATTTTCTTCTTCAGTTCTGCCAGCACACCCAGGTCACCCAATGTAGATTTTTCTACTTTAGTCTGTACGTTCTTTACTGCTTTTCTTGTATTATCAGCATCTGCTCTTGCTTCTTTCTTCACTGCTTCAGCAGCATCTACCTGAACCTGCTCCCAGATACGGGTATGAGAAACTACAATTCGTTTTTCATTGCGGTCAAACTCAATTACCATAAACTGCGCAGTTTCATCAGCACCGATACTCTTACCATCTTCCTTTGAGAGATGACGGTTAGGAGCAAACCCTTCTAAACCGTAAGGTAATTGAACAGATGCACCTTTATCATCACGACGGCTTACGGTACCTTCATGAAGGCTTCCGATTGCAAATGTATCTGCCAATGTATTCCAGGGATCTTCTTCTAATTGTTTATGACCCAACTGCAGCTTTCTGTTTTCTTTATCAATACCTAAAATAACTACATCAATTGTTGCACCTACTTTAGTGTACTCACTTGGATGATTGAAACGCTTTAACCAGCTAAGGTCGCTGATATGAATCATACCACCGATACCGGCAGATAATTCTATAAACACACCATAATTAGTAATGTTCTTTACTAAACCAGGATGCTTGCTATTTTCAGCAAACTTAGTTTCAATTTCATTCCATGGATCTTCAGAAAGTTGTTTAATAGACAAGCTCATCTTTCTGCTTTCCTTATCAAGAGTTACCACTTTCGCTTCATGCTCATCACCCAGCTTAAAGAATTCTTTAGCGTTGATCGGTGTATTAGCCCATGTAATTTCTGAAACGTGGACAAGACCTTCAACACCCGGCTGAATTTCAAGGAAAGCTCCGTAGTCTTCAATATTTACCACTTTACCCGTCACTACATTTCCTTCAGCAATATTTTCTGCCAATACATCCCAAGGATGCGGCGTCAATTGCTTCAGGCCAAGACTGATACGTTTTTTCTCATCATCAAAATCAAGTACTACTACATTGATCTTCTGATCTAATTTCAATACTTCAGTTGGATGAGAAATACGGCCCCATGAAATATCAGTGATGTATAACAGACCATCTAAGCCACCAAGATCCATGAAAGCACCGAAGTCAGTGATGTTCTTCACTGTACCTTCCAATACTTGTCCTTTTTCCAGCTTGCTCATGATCTCTGCTCTTTGTGCTTCGATATCGCTTTCGATAAGTGCTTTGTGAGAAACAACAGCATTCTTAATAGTCTCGTTAATCTTAACTACTTTAAATTCCATTGTCTTACCAACAAACTGATCGTAATCTGTAACAGGCTTCACATCAATCTGTGATCCCGGTAAGAATGTTTCCATTCCAAACACATCAACGATTAAACCACCTTTCGTTTTTGAAGTAACCGTACCAGTAATAACTTCACCAGTTTTATGCACTTCCATAATTCTTTCCCATGCTCTTGTAATACGGGCCTGACGACGACTTAAATTCAAATGTCCGTCTCTGTCTTCTTTCTCAACAATCATTACTTCCACTTCGTCACCAATAGCAAGAGCAGGAAGGTCACGGAATTCATTCAACGAAATCAAACCGTCACTTTTAAATCCGATGTTTAATACAACGTCAGTTTTTGTTAAGCCAACTACAGTACCATTCATCAGTTCGCCATCATTCAATTGCTTAAAAGTGTTGTCATACACCTGATGATACTTTTCTTTCTCTTCAGCAGAGTAAGAAGTAACATTGCGTTTGTCAACATTCCAGTCAAAATCATCATGTGCTGTTTCAACTGCTACGGGTGCAGCAGCTTTTTCTTCCTCTTCACTATTTGCGGAATCCTCCACTCCGCTTGTAGCGGACTCTTCGACAGGTGCAGTTGTTGTCGCTGTAGAAGCTTCGGATGCGTCTGTTGACGAATCGCCTGCGTTCTCCTGTGCATCAGCGTTTAGGTTCTTTAAATTTTTGTTTTCAAACATTTTTTAAATCCCGAAGGGTTTTATTTTCGGGGGAGCAAAGATAAAGAAATTGCCCGGCTTTTTCTGATAGAACTGAAAGGAATTTTGAATTATGTTACCAACTGTAAAGCCTTGATTTAGTCCTGTTTATGAAGCGAATAGCAACGTTTAGAAAGATACCGGATCAAGCCCGGTATGACGAAAGAACTACAAATCCAGTATGTGGGCAGAGCTACACATCTGCTAAATTTTTCTATATTCACAAAAAACCAGCTTTTTGCTTTATTCTATACTTAAAAGAATTGCCCGGTTAGCCCTGCCCTTTTTCTGCCGGGAAATCATAATTAATAAGCCGGATATACTAAAAATTAAAGGCCCGGTTTTACTTGCATCCAATCATCCTAACTCATTTCTTGACTCAATTATAATAGATACGTTGTTTGATGAAACAGTTTGGTCATTAGCCAGAGGCGATGCTTTCAAAAAACCTTTCATAAAAACTCTTGCTGCATTAAAAATTATGCCGGTTTACAGACCCAGTGAAGGAGTAGAAAATCTTACAGAGAATTATAAAACATTTGATACTTGTATTGAGATACTAAAAAGCAATGGCATCATCACCATTTTCAGCGAAGGGAAATGTATCAACGAATGGCATTTGCGTCCGTTAAAAAAAGGAACAGCAAGATTAGCAATCAAAGCATGGGAAGAAAATATTCCCTTAACTGTAATTCCCGTTGGATTGAATTACAGTTCGTTTACCAGATTTGGGAAGAACATGTTTATCAATTTTGGAGAACCTATACAAAAAGAAGATTTGCATCTTAATGCGGCTGATGGGCTAAGGCATCAGGAATTTAATAATTTATTGCAACAAGCATTAGAACAGTTGGTTTTTGAAATACCAAAAAAGGACAAACGAAAACAAAAAGAACAGTTAGAAATTAAGCTGTCACCCTTTAAAAAAATACTTCTTGTAATTCCTGCAATCATTGGTTTTTTGATTCATTTACCACTTTATCTTCCGCTAAAAAAATATATCTGGAAAAGAAATTCCAGCAATGATCATTATGACTCTATAATGGCCGGGATAATTATTCTCTCTTACCCTTTTTATCTTATACTGCTGATTACAATAGTTTGGCTAGCTACATCTTGCTGGTGGTCAGTTTCTCTTTTAATATTGCTGCCCTTTACGGCCTGGTCATACATTCAATTGAAACCTCAATTGGATAAATGAACAGTTAAAAGTCTTTCAGACCTCTCCCCAAACCCATCTCCAAAAGAGAGGGGCTTAGAACCCTTGCTTATTAAGGGTATTAAAGGGGTTGAAAATATTTATTCGGACAATAGTGAAAATTTATGATTCTTTTGCACCAAATATTATTTCCCCGTTTGCTTTTTTCTTATACGTTTTAAACAACCTGTCCCAGCAACTAAACACAGAACCATAATTGGTATCAGTCTCTTCCTGTTTCTGTGAATGATGTATCCTGTGCATCAATGGGGAAGAAAACAATTGCCTGTACACTCCATCAAACTTTTCTGTAATATTAATATTGGAATGATGAACAATTACTGCTGCAAAAAACAAAAGCTCATACACCAGGATGGGTAAAAAAGTAAAACCCACTGCAACATAAAAGAAAGCCCGGAAAATGGTAGAAAATAATAATTCAATGGTATGAAAACGAAAAACCGTTGTTGAATTCATTTTCTTTTCCTGGTGATGAAATCGGTGAAACTTCCACAAAAACTTTTTGGTATGATTAAAACGGTGCCACCAGTACATTAGCAAATCCATGAGTACTATAGTAAGAGGAAGTAAAATCCAGAAAGGAAATGAAAATTGTTGTAATAAACCTATTTTGTATTTTGAAACAAGGCTTAACAACTCTACCAGTAATGCGGAGGGAATAAAAAGTATGATTACATTAAAAATGCCCACCAACCCGTTTCTGCCTTCATTTTTAAGATCATTGTACTTTTTCTGTTCAGGAAATACATGTTCAAATAAATATTGCAATACAAACACACCAAAAATGATAATCGTTTGAATTCTCTTTTCAGAAAGATGTTCCAGATAGCCGGGTAATGTAATGCCTGCAATCATGTTTATTATTTTTTACTCAGCAGCCAGTCTTCTTCGGTATCTACATCTGTAAGTATAGGTAGAGTCGCAAATGAAACATTATGCTTTTTCAACTCATGTACGGTATCTGTAAAAACTGTTTCGGTACTCCAGTTTTTATTTTCAAAAATGAAGCCATGTAATTTCTTCATCCCTAATAAATAATAACCGCCATCTTTTGCAGGACCAATTACTACCTCATGTCTATTTAATAATTCAAAGGCCTGTTGAATGATTGCTGTTGTCAGTTGAAAACAATCGCTTCCGATGATCACCACTTTTTCATACCCTTCATTGACCTGCGCTGCAAACGCATCTTTCATTTTGCCTCCCAAACCTGCAGCTGACTGCAGTTTCTTTATAAATCCTTCAGCACTCCACATATCATTTTCTTCTATCGTATTTGCATAATAAACAAATTTTAGAACACTTACACTCCGGGAAATTTCATAGGTGTGTTGTAGCAATTCTTTATAGATAGCCACTGCTTTTTCATTTCCAACAGAAACAGCTAATCTTGTTTTTACTTTCCCTAATTCAGGCTTACGGACAAAAATGATAAGAGCTTTCTTCATTTTACTTCCTTAGTTTTTCTCCTTCCGTTCTTTTTGGATGCAGTGTTGTATTGCGATTTAAATTTAACTCCATTTGTTTTTGTGGTGATGAATTTTTAGGTGCTTTTCCAAACCTTAACTTCAATGCTCTTAATCCCGATTTTATTTCATTCCACAGATGAGGTGGGGGTTTAAATCCATAAGCCCTGTATTTTCCCGAAGTCACTTTCCCTTTGGCAGCCACAAATTTTTCAAACGCTTTTACCCAGTTATAAAATTTTTCCATGTATTCTTCTTCATTAATAACATCCTCACTTTGATTTTCGCTGTATTTTTTCCCAACACCACTATCTGCATATTCCCATAATTGTTCCGGAACTTCTATTCCTCCATATCTGCATTGCCATACCAATGGTGCATAAGCCTGCCGCATGTCTTCAAAGGGTTCTGTTTCTCCATCAAAATACTCTTTGTGTCGTAAAATTTTAGGAATATTGTTCTCATCCATCTCATCGCCACCCTGATCACCATAGCAAAAAAAGCCTGCTGTTCTTCCTTCCAGGTGGTTTATCATTAACTCCTTCCATAATTCAGACTGTTCCAATGCCATGGCTTTTTCAGGATCTTTATGAGCAATTAGTCTTTCATCAGGATTGCCTCCATTCATACAAACCATCCGGTCAAACATCAGTTTTAAATTGCTAGTAGGTCCATACCAGTTTACCGGGCCGATAATAGCCCATGCATCAGCCATATCAAGCCTTGCATATAAATCAGCATTCCACATAAAGTCGGATTCTGCCCAGCTATTTTTTTTATAACAATTACAAGGCCACACACATAAAGCCATTGATGTACTTACACATGCGTTGCAACTTTGTATATGTGCCCTTCCGTAAGCATTACTCAAATCTTCATAATCTATTTCCCAATCTTGTGGCAGTATATCTGCCATTTTCAGCATCAGCATTCTTGCCTTACTATCCACACCGGGGCAATTATATTGCTTACGACCAGAGCCTGCAATAATTAATAGGCGGAATGGTCTTTGCGCAGTTGGTAATGCAGCATTCTTATCATTAGGTTTCATCTGATTATTTAATTTTACTTATTGGCGGATGAAATACTCATTTCATATCTTCAAGTTATGCAAAAAATATGGCAGGCTATAAAAGAGTATTATATCACTCTGGGTGAAAACTATCATGTTGATCCCATTATTTTTGTCGGCATCCATGTAGTTGCCACTCCTCTCTTTATCGCAGCTGTTGCCTGGCTGATAAAAAATTACCAGCAGAAAAAATCAATTCTCTGGCCGGTAATCGTTTCTGTTTTTATTTTTAATGCTGCCAATATTTACCTCGTCATCTATGGCAGAAACATTCCCTGGTGGATATATGCCATACTTGCCAGCACTACCATCATCAGCGGTTATTTCTCTTACAAAAAAGTTCGTAAAAAAATGAAACCGGCTTAACAACATCCTCCTCCATCATAAAACCAGGTGGAATCCGAAATAAAAATATCTTCTCTGTTTAATTTGGCCAAAGCACCACCAGTTTTATCGCAAACTGCCAAAGGCTGATTCGGTAATAACACATGTCCTTTATGATCATCAAAGCATTCTTCATCGCCAAAATAGATGGTCGTTTTTCCAGTAAATACACAAGGGCCGTCTGCGGGCATCGGGTCTTTGATGGCACACACTTCCACACTTTCAATGTAGATCAATTTATCGGTAGCATAATTCTTCGGATCAAGAATACGATACGGACGTTTAGCTCTTATTTCTACTGTACCAAAACCAACATCGGTTATCATTCTAATATAATCCCATAGCGGTAAAGAACCACTCAGGCACAAAGCTCTTAATCTTTCATCTTCTTTTAAAGCATCCGGCATTTCAGCATCACAGATAGGGTCACTCATCACTAATCTTCCTCTGGGCTTCAGCACTCTGTACATTTCCTTCAATGCCTGTTTTAATTCTTCCTGTTTGAAAATATTAAACAAACAATTTTGTGCAGCCACATCAATACTGTTATCTTCTACAGGCAAGTTTAATGCATCACCTTTTCTCAGATCAACAAACTCACTTTTGAACCATGGATTCAATTTTTCGGCTTCTACAAAATTTTGTTTGCTGGCTGTAAGCATTTCATCTACCACATCTATTCCTATCACACCGTTTTCCTGTCTGCTGAAATATGCAAACTGCAACAATTCCATTCCTCCACCTACACCCACATATAATATGCTCGGATTATTGACTAAATCTCTTGGATGCACAGTGCTGCCACAACCATAATTCATCTGCTGCATTTTTTTAGGAATATCCAGGCCGGGCAACTGCCATATAGGTGTAGTAGTACAGCATAACCCTATGTTGGGATTTTCTGCTGCATCTTTATATACATTTTTTGTTGTTTCTAAATAGGCTATACTCATTCTATATTTTTAAAAATTTATCTTTTATGCAACAGCACCACCACAACTGCTCCCAGCTCCTGCAGTACATCCAAAACAATGCTGGTTAATAACAATATTACGACTTCGCAATTCTCCCAGGTCAAATTTAGAAATGTGTTTATTGCTGCAATCAACCTTTAACTCAAGCATCTGGTTAAAATCGCAATCATAAATGTATCCATCCCAACCAATAGAAATGGTATTGCGACACATTACATTGGCTGCTGCTACAGGATTATATGCTGTTAATAACTTTTCCATATACTTTTCATAGTTATTAGTTTGCAGCAGATAATCCAGAAACCGGTTAATAGGCAGATTGGTGATAGCAAATAAAAAGTGGAACGAAATATTGAAATCTTTTTTTAAAGCTGCTTTAAATTCTTTTTCAAGCGAATCCTGTGAGGGTGGCAGAAATGCTCCTGCAGGATTATAAACAAGATTTAATTTTAATTCACTTCCTTCCAAACCATAACCAACAGCATTAAGCATTTGTAAAGCTTTGATGGAATCTTCAAAAACCCCATCACCCCGCTGCCGGTCGGTTCTGTCTTTTGAATAAAATGGAAGGGAAGAAACGACTTCGATTTTATGCTTTTTAAAAAATTCAGGAAGATCATTGAATTTTTTATTTGCAAGTATTATTGTCAGGTTACACCGGACAATAACATGCTTATCCAGTTTTTTTATTTCTTCAACAAACCAACGAAAATCCGGATTTAATTCCGGTGCACCGCCAGTCAAGTCAACAGTTGTAAAGGATGAATTATTTGCAAGAATATCCAGGCATTGCTGCATGGTTTCTCTTGTCATAATTTCCTTTCGGTCTGGTCCTGCATCTACATGGCAATGTTTACAAACCTGGTTACACATCTTTCCCACATTGATCTGGAAAATTTCCAACTGTGTTGGCCTTAAAGGGAAAAGGTTAGTTTCCTCCAGCTTTTGCTGAAATGGAACTAATTTATACGCATCATCATGATTAGCTCCATGCTCCAGTATTTCAATCTGCTCATGAGAATCGGATAATTTATGATGTTGTGCTTTTAATGATTTCATATTAAAACCCCACACCCCTGTCCGACCGGTTCATCCCCGCCTGAATGAATCAGATCGGGCAGGCAGGCGGGCCTAAAGGGGCTTTTTTTAGTCCGATAATACACACCAAACCCTAAAGGGGTTTAATATCTTGTTAACACAAATTTTTCTTCTTTTATCGGAAAATTATTATTACAATTTTTATTACTTTTTATTGTCTAATTAGTAATGAAAACCCCATACCTAAGTCTCCCCTTTAGGGGGACAGGGGGTTTACATAGCTATTTCCTTTACCTTATTCATCATCTGCACACCATGCACCAAAGCAGCCCCACCTTTAATGGCAGATGCCACATGCACTGCTTCCATAATCTGTGCTTGGCTCCAGCCTTTTTCAAATGCATCGCTGCTATAAGCATCAATACAATACGGGCATTGAACAGCATGGGCAACCGCCAAGGCTATCAAAGATTTTTCTTTTGCTGTTAAATTACCTTCTGCAAATACCTCGCCATACCAGGCAAAGAATTTATCAGCCATTGGTTTCTGAAATTCTCCAACATTGCCAAATTTCCCAAGGTCTTCTGCGTTGTAATAATGATTTGCCATTGATTATGATTTATAGTTTTCGAGATAAAGTGTCCAGTCGTAGCTCTTGAATTTTATTTTAGGATGCTTATCCTGCGGAACAATAGATAGCTTCTTCAGCAATTCAATCATTTTCTTTTTACCTCCAAAATCTCTCCTGAACCAACTCATCAATGCCGGTAACTTTACAATGTTTGTTGCTAAATTATATTCAGCTTCTCCGGTCAGATAAGCTTTAGTAGCCAGGTCTAGTTGTTGATCTATTGTTTCAGATTTATAAAAGGCAATAGGCGGACAGCTTTTAGCTCCGCAGTTCAAAGCAAAATGAAGACGGTAATCCAGCTTATCAACCCGCAAATTTTTTTCTGTTTTATTAGGAAATAATTTATTGAAATATCCAAGGCTCCATTTTATTTTAGAACGGCGGAGAATTCCATGTTCTATATCATCCAGGCTAAACTTCTTTCCTGCAATATATATAAACTCATTTCCAAAAAAAATTCCTCTTTTTTTGTACTGCTCCGGGTTATCTTTTAATGCCGCCTGGGTATACGCATTATACAGGTTTATCCAGAATGCTTTTTTCTCTTCGTCTGTTGTTATTGTCGCAGCTAATTCATCCAGGGATAAATCCTTCAGACTGGAGATAAAAGAAGGAGTCTGCTCACCAGTTTTTGCTGCATACATAAACTCCTGCGACAATTGCACTAACTTATTTTGTGATTTTTCCACTATCCTTTTTTCTGTGTTGATTTGGGAAGTTACAGCAGAATCACTATTCGGTTTTGTCAGCATCCTTACATCTTCACTTTTCTGCTCTTTCAGCCATTTTTCAATACTTATTTCATTCATTTCATCCTGAGCAGAAATAGCCAGCACCTTTCCATTCTTCCCAACAATGACTGTGTACGGATAAGCCGGAGGCTGAAATAATTTAGTGAATATTGCCTGCTCATCTACAATTACTGGAAGTGTGAAATCTTTTTGTTTGCTGATAAAAACCTTCAACTTTTCTTCTGGTTCATCTGATACCAATACTATGTTTATCTGTCCTTTATATTTTTGCTGTAATGCTGATAATTTTGGCAATGCTTTTATACAAGGGATGCACCATGTGCCAAAAAAATCAACTACCACCAATTTATCATTCAGTTGCTGAAAAGTTGATGAAGATGCAGAATGATTAAGAATTTTATTAACCCGAAAATCATTTGTAACATCATCAACCACATAACCAGATTGCGACTTTGCAAGTGTAGAAAAAAACAGCGATATGGCTATAGCAAATGATTTCATGAAATATAAAATATAGTTGGCTAATCTATTCAACCAGTATAAACGTAAATTTACCGGCTTGAGATTGAAAAAGCTAAACTTGTTCATATGACAATTACTCCTGAATTGATAAGAGAAACCAGTGAATTTCTTAAAAAGGCAGGCTTTAATAAACCTGTTGCAGGCATTATTATGGGTACCGGATTAGGAGCAATGGTTGATAAGATTGAAGATCCAATAACCGTTCCCTATTCAACGATACCCAATTTTCCTGAAGCTACGGTTGAGTTTCATAAAGGAAATCTCATTTTTGGTTCAATAGGGAATACAAAAGTGATGGCTATGCAAGGCCGCTTCCATTATTATGAAGGCTATAGTATGCAGCAAATCACTTTTCCAGTTAGGGTAATGAAAGAATTGGGTATTCAACATCTTTTCTTAAGCAATGCAGCAGGAGGCATGAACCCTGACTATAAAAAAGGTGACCTGGTTATGATAGAAGATCATATCAATTTACTTCCTGATAATCCGCTACGGGGATTAAACGACCCGGCATTTGGTCAGCGATTTGTGGACATGAGCCAACCGTACAATGTTGGATTGATGGAATTGATCAGCCAACATGCCAATCAAAAAAATATTATTATAAAAAAAGGAATTTATGTATCCGTAATGGGTCCCAATCTTGAAACCAAAGCCGAATATCGCTGGCTTCGTTCAACTGGAGCCGATATGGTAGGAATGAGTACTGTGCCGGAAGTAATAGTGGCCAACCAGGTGGGAATTAAATGCGCCGCAATTAGTGTAATTACCGACGAATGTGATCCGGATAACCTGAAGCCGGTAAACATTCCTGAAATCATTGAAATAGCGGGGCAGGCAGATATT
>JBBSJN010000088.1:0-11039 GCA_038257235.1 Chitinophagales bacterium | reverse complement strand
TGCAAAATTACCTGGAAGTGAATTGCCAGATGAGTGGGTAATACGGGGCAATCATCATGATGGTTGGGTAAACGGAGCTGCTGATCCTATAAGTGGTATGGTAGCAGAATTAGATGAAGCAAAAGCCATTGGCGAATTAGTTAAAAAGGGATTTAAGCTTAAACGTACATTAGTGTATTGTGCCTGGGATGGAGAAGAGCAGGGTTTATTAGGCTCAACAGAATGGGCAGAAGATCACCAGGAAGAACTCCGCAATAAAGCGGTAGCCTATGTAAATACAGATGGTAATAGCCGTGGCTTTTTAAATGCTGCAGGTTCTCATACTTTAGAACCGTTCGTGAATGAAATTGCTAATGAAGTTACAGATCCTCAGACAGGAGTAAGTATTAAAGAAAGAAGATATGCCAGCAAAATTATAGAAGCGGATAAATCAACCCGGGCAAAACTGTTGGGAAATAGAAATATAAAATTAGAAGCATTAGGTGCTGGGTCTGATTGGTCAGGGTTTTTACAATTTCTGGGAATAGCTTCTTTAAATCTTGCATTTGGTGGTGAGGGTCGTGGGGGTGAATACCATTCGATTTATGATTCATATGATCACTTTATAAAATTTAAAGACCCGGGTTTTCAATATGGAATAGCATTATCAAAAACGGCTGGCCGTGTTATGATGCGTTTGGCAAATGCTGAAGTATTACCCTTTGATGTGAATAGTTTTTACAAAACTGTTTCAGAGTATGTTGCAGAGTTAAAGAAGTTGCAGGATGATACAAGGTTAGAAACTGATCAGCAAAATAAAATGATTCAGGAGAATTTATACAACCTGGCAAATGATCCGAAAAAAGGATTCCAATCACCGAAAGCAAAGGAAGCTGTTCCTTTTTTGAACTTTAGCAACCTTGAAAATAGCATGATGGCGTTGAAAAAAAATGCTGAAGAATTTCAGGCCCTTTATCAAAATACTGCAAACTTATCTGTTGACAAGCAACGACAATTAAATACGATACTTTTTAAAATAGAAAGAAGTCTGATCAATGAAAATGGGTTACCTAGAAGATCCTGGTACAAGCATCAGATTTATGCACCAGGCTTTTATACCGGATATGGTGTTAAAACATTGCCCGGTATTAGAGAAGCGATCGAACAACGTAATTGGAAAGAAGCACAGGATAATATAGAAATTGTTTCGAAAACAATGGAGATGTATACTGCTGAGATTGAAAAGGCAAAAGCAATTATTGAGAAGAAAGCTTTCTAAATATTTTTTATGTAGTGCTTAGATTTGAAAGATGCAGTTACCTGTTCAGTTTTTACATTCATTACATTCAGTCAAAGGGTTTGATAAAAATGCTTTTGAAAATGTTCATTTGTCCGGAGCACAAATAACTTCCGTACGGCTAAACCCTTTGAAGAAATATGAACTATTTGATTCCGGAAATAAGTTAACGGCTATCCCCTGGACTGATTTTGGTTATTATTTGGAATCCCGTCCTTCCTTTACTTTCGATCCATTTTTCCACGCAGGCACATATTATGTACAGGAAGCTTCTTCCATGTTTCTGGAACAAGCATTAAAGCAAACAGTTGATTTGTCAAAGCCAATAAAAGTATTGGATTTATGTGCTTCGCCAGGAGGTAAGACGACTCATATTCAGTCCTTGATCTCAAAAGAAAGTTTATTGGTAAGTAATGATGTCATTCGTACCAGAGCAAATGTTCTAAAAGATAATATTATTAAATGGGGATGTGAGAATGTTGTGGTGACGAATAATGATCCGAAAGATTTTGCAAGGCTTGAAAATTATTTTGATGTTATTGTTGTGGATGCTCCTTGCAGCGGTAGTGGATTATTCCGCAAAGACCCGACAGCTATTGAAGAATGGAGTGAAAACAATGTACAATTATGTACGCAACGTCAGCAGCGGATTCTGGCAGATGTATGGCCTGCATTAAAAAAAGATGGAGTCCTGATTTATTCTACCTGTTCATATTCAAAAGAAGAAGATGAAGATATAATGGATTGGATTACTGATAATCTGCCAACTTCTAACTTCCAACTTGAAATTGTTGATGAATGGAGAATTACAGAAACTATTTCTATAAAAGAAAATCAAGGCTATCGCTTCTGGCCGGATAAAGTAAAAGGCGAAGGGTTTTTTCTTTCCTGCTTTCAAAAAATGGATGGAGAATCCGAAATAAATCTGCGAACAAGAAACAAACCTGATCAGGCTACAAAAAATGATTTAGCAATGATCGGAGATTGGGTTAAAATGGAGAGAAGAAATTTCATTAAGTATAAAAATACTGTGTATGCCTGGCCAGAAATTCATGTTGCCGATTTTAATTTCCTGCTGGAGCAACTCCGTGTCATTTATTCTGGTGTTTTAACCGGTGAGCTGATGCGGAATAAATTAGTGCCCGATCATGCACTGGCGATGAGCAAAATTATGGTTGATATTGTGCATAGAACAGGGTTAGATCGTCAAAAAGCAATTGAATACCTGCAGCGAAAAGATTTGAACATAGAAACAAGCCACAAAGGCTGGCAACTAATCACTTATGAAACTCATCCTTTAGGCTGGATAAATAGTTTGCCTAATCGTATTAATAATTATTATCCCAAGGAACTGAGGATATTAAAGGATAAATAAGGGCCGGAAAAATCAGAAATTACGCATCTTTGCATTCAAATCTTATTGGTATGAAGAAGTTCTCATTTTCATTGTTTATCTTATTAATGACTGTGCAATTTACAACAGCTCAAAAAACTGAGCTAATGGTAAAGAGCAGTGATAAAGGATTATACCTGGAGCATAAAGTGCAGGCCAAAGAAAGCTTGTATGCTTTGGGTCGAATTTATAATATTGATCCGAAATTAATTGCCAGCTTTAATTCATTGGAGTATAACAAAGGATTGAAAATAGATCAGAAGCTCAGAATTCCGCTTACAAGTGCAAACCTTAAACAAGAAGGTAATAAAGGAACTCCGGTTTATTATAAAACGGGAAATAAGGAAAGTCTTGATAAAGTGAGTCAGAATAACAATAATGTGCTTAAATCAAATCTTCGCTGGTGGAATGGTATTACATCAGATGTAGCAAAGTCTGATACAAAACTGATTGTTGGTTTTATTGAAAGTCCTTCGATGGCTTCCATTACAATAGCAGGAAAGCCAATTCCAGAGCAAACTGTTTTTCACACAAAAGAACAGCCCAATCTTGATGAATCTGTTAAGGTGGTTAAAAAAACCGAAGAAAAACCAGAAGAAAAGAAACCTGAGCCTGCTGTTGTGAGAAAAGAAGTGAAAAAGCCAGAGCCAGTTGTTGTGAAAGAAGAGATGAAACCAGCTACTATAGATCAGGGATATTTTAAAAATCATTTTCAGCAGCAAATAAAAACTTCGCCAATTACAAAAGAAGAAACGGTAACTGCAAGTATTTTTAAAACTACCAGTGGCTGGGAGGATGCAAAATATTACTTACTAATTGATAAAATTTCTCCAGGAACAATTGTAAAAGTGATTAACCCAACGAATAATAAAGCGGTGTATGCAAAAGTATTGGGAGAAATGAGTGGTATCCGTCAAAATTCCGGATTGGATGTACGGATCAGCAATGCTGCAGCAGCAGCGTTGGAAATATCAGATGATGGTAAATTTATTGTGAAGGTTAATTACTAAAACGGTAGCCTCTCAGGAAATCTTCTATATTCATTCTTTTCTTTCCTTCCAATTGTATCTCCAATAATTGGATAACCCCATTTGTTCCTGCAAACTTTAAAAATGTTTTGCCATCGGTTTCATACTCACCTGCTTTTATAGTTATAGGAGCAATTTCTTTTTCAGATATAAAGATTTTTAATTTCTTATCATTCAGAAAAGTGAAAGCGGCAGGATAGGGGCTTAATCCACGGATGAGGTTAAATATATTTTCAACAGGTTGGTTCCAGTCGATATTACAGGTTTCTGTATGAATTTTTGGAGCATGATGGAGAATTGAAGATTGTAGCTGAGTGATTGCAGATTGAGGGTTTTCTTTTAATGAATTATCGGCTAACCCTATTACAGTCTTAACTAAGAGTTCCGCACCAATTTCTTTCATTTTGTCATGCACAGTTCCGGCATTTTCATTTTCACTGATCGGGAAACTTTCCTGTAATAAAATATCACCGGTATCTATCTCATGTTTCAGTTTGAAAGTGGTGACACCAGTTTCATTTTCACCATTGATGACTGCCCAGTTGATGGGTGCAGCACCACGGTATTGAGGTAATAAACTTCCATGAAGATTGACAGTACCCATCGGTGGCATATTCCAAACTACTTCGGGTAACATACGGAACGCAACAACAATTTGCAGATCAGCATTAAGTGCTTTTAATTCAGATAAAAATTCCGGGGTTTTAAATTTTTCTGGTTGTAGAACTAAGAGATTATTTTCAATTGCATATTTTTTTACAGCATTTTGTTGCAGTTGCATGCCTCTTCCCCCGGGTTTGTCCGTTGCTGTTATTACCCCAACAATATTGCAGCCGGCTTTTACCAATGCATCCAATGATGCCACAGCAAATTCCGGAGTACCCATGAAAATGATTCGCAATGTTTTGTACTCTTTCATCACTACGAAAATACTCATCAATTTTAGTAAAATGATACATTTTATATTTCTAAAAAGAAATGAATAAGATATTTAGCCAATAGAATTATTTATATTAAAAATTACTGTTTAATTATCTGATTTGGGTTTGTATTGATCTTATTGTTTTTAATAGGTAATTGTTGTATAGGTAATGGCTGTGTTGTTGTTGTTTGTGTTCCAGAGGCTTTATCCGTTTTCTCCCACATTTGAATATAATCTTCCGCACTCCTGAATAGTAAAGAAAGCACAGTTGTTGAAACGCCTATGTTTCTTAGATCTTGCAGAAAATCGGGCATTAAACCATAATGTGCCATTCCATCTGTATTAAAATCCCAATATCGATTTCCGGTTTTTAATCTTCTGAGTGGTTGGTTGTTTCCATTTTTTGATTGCCAGGATTGCAAAACAGGTATGATAGTATTATGCATAGTCATTATATACTCTTTATCAGTAGGAAACCAACCATCATATCCGGGTAATGATGTTATATTTTTATTGTTTTTAGCACAAAACATCGCTGCTTTTTCAAAGTAATCTGCAGTTTTAATTAATGGATTATCAAGTTGCGTTATTGTATAGCCTTCATAAAAATTTATAATGCGGCCTATATGTAAAGCATCACGACTGATTGGAAGATTATTTTTCGCAACTCCTGCTTCTAATGCTGCCAATACTTTCCAAACGTCTTCTTCGAGGTAGGTTACAACCTGTTCATCTAAGATACCTAATAGGCCTCCTTTCATCTCCAGGTTTTCATAAAATTCAGGATGATAGCTTGACATGGGTACATCATATTTCACACCATTACGTTGAGCAAGGCGCTGCTCTTTTCTGGTATTGATTCTTGCACTCAGTAGTTTTTCATCTTTAAGACCATACGCAGAGTTGGGTCCGAATCTCGGTCCGATAAAATCTGTCATGCCTCTATCAGTTGCAAGAGCTACACCTTTTAAATCCATTTTATCAGCACTGTACAAATACATCTGGGCAAATGTTTTAGAACTGCCTGCACAATCGTTAGCAACGGAACCAAGAAAGCCATTGTATGATTTTTTAAAATAGGGTAGCATGAATACACCTACAGTACCTCCGCTGCTGTTAATTTTAGCAAAATGCTCATCTGCCATGGTAAACTCATTCGCTAAATTCCGGATATTGGTAGTACCAAAATTATTTTGGTTAAAGATCTGATTATCCTTTGGACCACCATTATCTTTAAATGCTACCGGTGAGCCAATCCAGTTCATACTTAACCCGGCAGGATCAGTATGAGATGATATGATAGGATAATTTCTTGCGGAAGCAACTGAGAAAACATTTTCTTTTGTTTCATAACCCATGTGTTCACCATCAATAATAAATCCTTTCACCATCATTTTTTGAATCAGTTTGTTTCCAATATTCGTTAATCCCAGGTTGTTAATGGTACTTAAGTGAGTAGGTCCGCCCCCAAAGCTTTTTATTAATGCAGCGTATGCATCTTTTGTTGCAATAGGTGGGTTACTAAAAGTAGTAAGCATCGTGAAGTCAGCATAAAGAGAGAAAGGTATTTTTTTATCAACCCCTGCTTTTACTTTTATATCATTGTTAAATGCAGCTTGTTGTACCGCTAATTCTGCACGGAACAAAGCGGCTCCACCAAACAAACCGGAAATATAGTGGATGGGTGTGATCTGACGGATACCTTTAAAACGATAATCAGTTAATTTGGCTTCAAGCAATTGATCGGCATTGGCATCTGTTAAAGTGACAAGAGGATTGTTTGCCAGCGAACCAGCATTTTTATCGATCCAATTATAAGTAGAAGCTTTAAAGTTGCCCAGGTTGTCTGCTTCAAGGCCAAGCACCACAGCCATCTTTCCCTGCAAAATGATTCTCCTTGCATCTTTTGGACTTAAAGCAATTTCCATCCAATCAGCATTCATTGATACCATTCGTTTGATTTCTTCGATCTGTTGCATCAATACGGTTTCATCATCAAAAGGAGTTCCGTCATTACCCGGGCCCATAAACAAAGAGGGCACATACATATTATTAATAGCCAAAGCACAGTATAACCGCATACCACCCTGCCATGCTCTTTTCAGAAATTCGGTATGTTGTTGTTGATGTGTTTTGGAATTAAACCTGGGAAAATCAATAAAATCTGGCCAGCCTTTTGCTTCATGCGGGTCGGCACCCATTATAAAAGGTTTTCTAACTACAAAAGTTCCTAATGCTCCATGATTGTGAATGCAAAGATCATTACTGTATGTAGTTGCCAATGGCGTTGAGGCTTTTCCGGTAATTAGTAGTTTTCCAAATCCTTCTTCATGTGCAGGGTGTGCATGAGTGTCTGCAATGCCCCATACGGGAGCATCGGTATCTACTTCATAAGTTTTGCCTGTGGCTTTATCTGTTAATGTAATTCCATCAAGGGCTTCATTTGTAAACCGGAAATGATCTACATTGATATGCCCCCAATTACTATTACTGTTATCAACGATTCTGATTCTTGCTATTTTCCCTTTATAGGGGCTTATGTCAATTCTTTCACGATACATCCTTTCATTATTTCGAAAAGAAGTTTTTTTAGCTACCGAAGTCCAACTGTTGTCTACCTGTTTGATCTGTAGTTCAACATACAATTTTTGTGCATCAGCCCCACCACCAAGTAAGAAATAGCAATTATTAGTTGTGATAGTAAATTCAGAAGTTGTAAGCGTTCCGGTTAGTCCATCGCCTTGCGTTTGAAAAATCTTTCCACTATTATAGGGATTGTTTTCAAAAGTACCAATCCAGTTGTTTCCTTTCCTGCCTATATTATAGCCCTGGTCTTTCCAGTAATCACCACCTACACCACCATTATTCAGTTCCATACCCGAAAGGATTCTAGTTGTTACAATATTATCCTGAAAGGTTGGTTGACTATTAAAGGCATTGCCTTCTTTTGTCCAACCATCCAACCCTTTTTCAAAACTCCAGTTAGGGAACTCTACATCTTTTTGAATGGCAGGTTGAATCACACCGGTAATGATTTGCGGTTTCACTACATTGGAAGTGGTATCTTTTACTACCGGAGGTAATCTTTTTGTCAATGTTGCATTGGGTACAATAATATACATACCCAGGTCCTTTTTTATGGGTGTATTATCGGTGTGGTATACATACCACATTTTTACTTTTTCATCATACTTAAAGGCAATGTCGCTGGTGCTGTAAACACCAGATGGTTGTACCGACATGGACGCATAGAATTGAGCATCCGGTTTGTTGTTCAAGGCTGCTCTGTCGATATAGGCTACATCCCCTTTGATATTATAAATGGTCGCCTGGAATAAAAAATTGGAAGAATCGGCTTTGGGTGTGTATATTATTTTAAACTGTAAACCTTCCTGCATGGGTGATCTGTCTTCGTTAAAAACATAACAATACACACCATTATTCCAAATACCAACGGGATGTTTTAATTTGTTTTTGGTTTCACCAACAGGAATAGCTACTACAATGGCATTTGGATTATCATATAATGCTTTAATGAATAGTCTTGTGTTTTCTCCTACTATATTTTCAGGAGTGGTTTTATAAATAACTTCCTGTGCATGTGTAATTCCGTTTAAGAAAAACAGCATTGTTATTAGAATTGTAATTCTCATGTTGAAGATTAATTATTTAGATAATAAAAACTGGATTTCTAAGCCATTTATATCATAATACTATTAAAGTCCTTTATTGAAAAATATTACACCTTCAATTGCAGCACTGGTATTGGCTTCAGCTCCCATTTTTGCTTTTGCTGCTGCAACACCTTTTACACCAAATCCGCATTTAGAATCGTAAATGAGATTTAAACTTTCTGAAAACTCAATAGGAAACCCTGGTAATATTTTGCCGGACGATACACCCAAACCTATCGATAATTCGTAACTATTATCACCGTGAAATTCTGCCGCAGCAGTAACCATTCCAGCTTCTATTTCAATATTCGTATTTACGGCATTATCATAACTTGTATTTACTTTGCCATCATTGCCTTTGGTATATGTGGTAGATGATTCAGTAGAAATATTTAATGATTTACCTGGTGATACTGCAATTTTTGTTTTGATGGATTCAGTCGCCGGACATTCATTTGCTTCTGGTGCTTGAGCTAAAGCCTGGCAGTCAGGTGTAATTGTGTTATTACTTTTTACTAATAACATTTGATAGTGTACCTGTTTAATTAATTTATCCTGTAAAGGCAGATAATCATCTACTTGAGCAAAGTGCTTGCCCTCCTTACCTTCGGTAAGCGTAAAATGAAATGGTCCTTTCATAGCGGCGCCTGCGGCATCTGGTTTTAACGGTGACCAAGGTGTTATTTTTTGCCAGGTGCCAACATTATATAGATCTAACTTTTCGCTAGGTAAACCTGCGGCAATTGTTACATTTCCATTTTCGTCTACTTCGCCGGTGAACTGCCAGTTGCGTAATTGAAATCCGTCTTTTAGTACTGCCCCGAAGCCACCGTTGATAGCTACCAAAGGGGCAGCTGCCAATGATGTAACAGGACCATTTGCTTTTCCCTGGTACACATACATCACTTCAGCATTGCCATTAATTGTCCCTTGCTTAGAGATATTCATACTAAAACTTTTTACACAGGCAAGTGTTTGCAGGCTAATAATTGTAGTAGCCACTCCTGTTCCAAATTTTGTATTGGCTTCACTATTAGTTTCGCCGCTTTTCGCTTTTAAATAGGCTGCCTGATAATTCCCTTCCCAAATCGCAATTTTTTCAGCTTTACTTAATTGAGTATTTTTTGTACCGGGCTGTGTATTTTTCTGTGGAGCAGGGTTTGGTGATTTATTACCATTCTTTGCATTGCGTTTGGCGATTTGTTTACCGGTGCCACCATAGCCATTTTCAAAAGCCTGCTCAAAACTTTTAATGGCTTTTTCTTTTTCTCCTTTTTTCTCCTCAATAATACCTCTTGTATATAAATAACTGCCACAAGTTGGATGATTGATTATAGCCTTATTTACAGCAATCATAGCATTGGCTAGATCATTTATTTTGATATAAGCAACAGCAAGGTTGCCATGAGCAGGTGCAAGCTTTGGAAAACCTTTTATTACGTTATTAAGTAATGCAATGGCATCGCCATACCTTTCTAATTCTATTAACAACATAGCTAAATTATTTTCATAAAGCCCGTTATTATTTTGCAGGAGTGCTGCCTTTGACATTGTATAAGCCGATTCTTTGTTGTATCCTTTCAGCTTTAACGCTATACCAATAGAGTAATAGGCAGCGGCTAATGAACCTCCATTTTTAGATGCCTCAACAGTTGCCTTTTTATCAATTGCAGCCTGCCATGTGGTTGAGGCGGATGATAAGAATGTAATTGTTTTATTAATGATATCGCTTGTTGAGGAAACTGGTATTATATTGTTGCTGGCTATCACACCTTCCTGTTGCCAGGTAGAACTACCTTTTACATTTTTCAGCATTTTGATTGGTAGTATCAGTGTTCCTTCTGCTAATGAATAAGGACCCGTTTGCTTTCCCTGCTCCATTTCAGTAAATGAAACGGATATGTTAGTGCCGTTGATCTTATATGATCCTTTGTCTGTAACAACAGTTCCAGGCATAGTGGCTTTAAAACTAAAGGTGCCGTTTGGGTTAAAACTGATACTGATAATGGCACCACTTTTGGGTTGTTGTCCATCACTCTCCTTAATCAATATATACTTACCTGATAAAGATTGGGCAGCAAGATTATGATTGAGAACGAAACTAATTGATAGGAAAAGGAATATTTTTTTCATACTTTAATCAGTTTTTAAAATAAGTTGCTTTTATTTCCGGAATCAATGCGTCTAATTTTTTGATTCTTGTTTCATCGCTTGGATGCGTTGATAAGAACTCCGGCAATTTACCCCCTTTATTATTAGCTGCCATCCGCTGCCAGAAAGGAACTGCCTCTTCAGGGTTATAACCGGCCATACTCATAAATATCAAACCGAGTTTATCTGCTTCACTTTCCTGCATACGGCTGTTGGGCAATTCTAAAGCCAGTTTACTCCCGACAATATATAAGCCGAGAAATAAAAACTGGGTCGATTCTTTTTTTTCTTTTAGAGCCTCCTGTAATGCCAGTCCGCCAAGTCCTATTAACAAGGCCTCGCTCATTCTTTCGTTTCCATGTCGGGCAATGGCATGTGCTATTTCATGTCCCATTACTACTGCAAGCCCTTCTTCTGTTTGAGTAACAGGTAAAAGACCTGTGTATACAACTACTTTTCCTCCAGGCATACACCAGGCGTTAATGATATTTTCGTTAATGGTATTAAACTCCCATTTAAAATTCTTAATCTCCTTACTCATATTATTTTGCAACATATAAGCTTCAACAGCCTGCTGTATTCTGCTTCCCACTCT
>JBBSJN010000087.1:0-11082 GCA_038257235.1 Chitinophagales bacterium | reverse complement strand
TCACCAGCTGGCGGCGCAACTTTTCTTTGGAAAGACGGTAGAGGTGATTACCTGCGACACTTTCAGAGAGGTTATTAAAATTGCTTCTAATAAAAAGGAAAGTGGCGGAGGTGTCATGGCCATTGAAAACTCCATCGCAGGGAGTATTCTTCCTAACTATAATCTTTTGCAGAAAAGTAATTTAAAAGTTGCTGGTGAAATTTACCTGCACATTAAACAAAACCTGTTAGTTAATCCCGGTGTAAAGCTGGAAGAAATACGGGAAGTGCATTCGCATACGATGGCATTGCAGCAATGCTATGACTATCTGGATAATTATAAATGGAAGCTGGTAGAAACAGATGATACAGCATTGAGTGCAAAACATGTTCATCTACACAAAAGCAAACATATTGCTGCCATTGCAAGCAAACTGGCAGCAGAACTTTACAACCTGGAAGTTATTGTTCCAAACATTCATACTATAAAAAATAATTATACAAGATTTTTAGTATTGCAGCGGGAAGATGTTCTCCAAGAATTTGAAGATGTAGATAAAGCATCTGTCAATTTTCAAACAAATCACACAAAAGGAAGTCTGGCAAAAGTGCTGACCAAAATTGCTGGTGGTGGTATAAACTTAAGCAAGTTGCAAAGTTTCCCAATTCCGGGCAGCGATTTTAAATACAGTTTTCATGCAGATATGGAATTTGATTCGCTGGATCAATTCTATAAAGTAATGGAAAAAATAAAACCGCTGACGGATGCGGTACGAATCTATGGCGTTTATAAAAGAGGTATTAGAAAATGAAAACAAGTAAGCGACTAAATGGAATTGGTGAATATTATTTTTCTCAGAAGTTGAGAGAAATAGATGAGTTGAATAAATCCGGAAAGGATATTATTAACCTGGGCATTGGCAGCCCGGATCTGCCCCCACATCCGGATGTGGTTAAAACTTTGCAGGAAGAAAGTTTGAAACCAACAGTTCATGCTTATCAATCCTATAAGGGATCACCTCTATTTAGAAAAGCAATAAGCGATTGGTATAAGCAATGGTATAATGCAGAGCTAAATTCTGATAGTGAAATTTTACCTTTGATCGGGAGTAAAGAAGGCATTATGCATATCTGTATGACTTATCTGGATAAAGGCGATGAAGTGCTTGTGCCGAATCCTGGTTATCCAACATACAAAAGTGCTGTAAAATTGGCGGGCGGAAAATGCGTGGAGTATAAACTGAGTGAAAAAAATAATTATGCACCTGATTTTGACAAGCTGGCGAAAAAAGGTTTGAAAAAAGTAAAACTCATGTTTGTCAATTATCCGCAAATGCCAACCGGGCGATTGCCGTCGAAAGAGCTATTTGAAAAGCTGGTTCAATTTGGGATGAAACATAAGATACTGATCATACACGATAACCCATATTCATTTATTCTGAATGAAAGGCCAATGAGTTTATTAAGTATTGACGGGGCTAAGGATTGTGTGATTGAACTGAATTCATTAAGCAAAAGCCACAATATGGCTGGTTGGAGAGTAGGTATGCTTTGCGGAGCAAAAGAAAGAATAGAAGAAGTTTTACGATTTAAAAGTAATATGGACAGCGGTATGTTTTTACCGGTACAATTGGCGGCTGCAAAAGCATTATCATTAGGAAAAGAATGGTATGATGAAGTATATGCAGTTTATAAGGCAAGAAGAGAAAAAGTATATGAGTTGTTGGATTTGCTTGGGTGTAGTTATTCAAAAGATCAGGCAGGAATGTTTGTATGGGCTGACATACCAGGGAAATATAACGACTGTTATGTATTAAGCGACGAAGTATTATATAATTCAAATGTTTTTATAACACCCGGTGGCATATTCGGAACTGCGGGTGAAAAATATGTTAGAGTGAGTTTGTGTGCAAAAGAAGAAAAAATTGAAGAGGCGATAAGAAGAATAAGGCTAAGAAGATAAAAGAGAAGAAAGAGGAAATGAGGAAAATACTCTTTGTCTCATTTCCTCCTTCAAACTCTTAGCTTAAAAATTAAAAAGAATGGAACGTAAAAAAATAGCAATCGTTGGTGTAGGCTTAATCGGTGGTTCACTAGCCATTCAGTTGCATGAGAAAAAGCTTTCAACAAAACTGATTGGTGTGGATGCGAATGAAGAACATGCAAGGCAAGCTGTGGAACTAGAATTGGTGGATGAAGTTACAAGCCTTGATAATGCTATTAAACAAAGCGACGTAATCATCCTTGCTATTCCTGTAGATAAACTGGTGGAACTGTTACCAATTGTGTTGGATAAAATTGAAAACCAGATTGTGTTGGATTTAGGTTCTACAAAATCACAATCTATTGAAGCAATAAAAAATCATCCGAAAAGGGGAAGATATGTAGCTACGCATCCGATGTGGGGAACCGAGTACAGCGGTCCGACGGCGGCAATGCGTGGCGCCTATGAAAACAAAGCAGTAATCATTTGTAATGCAGAAGAAAGCGATGCCGATGCATTGGCATGGGTAAAATACATGTACAAAAAAATTGGGATGCATTTATTAGAAATGGAAGCAAAGGCACATGATTTGCATGCTGCTTATGTAAGTCATATTTCTCATATCACTTCATTTGCACTAGCCAATACGGTTTTGGAAAAAGAAAAAGAACAGCAAACAATTTTTGAATTAGCTTCTGCTGGTTTTGAAAGTACAGTGCGGCTTGCAAAAAGTAATCCGGCCATGTGGGTGCCGATATTTATGCAGAATAAAGAAAATGTACTGGATGTTTTAAAAGAACATATTTCTCAGTTAACAAGGTTTAAGGAAAGTATTGAAAAAGACGATAGTGAATATTTATTGAGATTGATTGAGGAGGCAAATAAGATCAGGAAAATTTTAAAATAGCAGTCTATAGAGTCTCTAAATATTAAATGATTTATTGATTTTAGTCCCGTAGGGGGCGATATATATAGCTGATTAGCGAACCGAACCATGAAGTGTGCGACGAAGATGACCAAAGAACTGAACCCCGCCTGACCACAAAAAAATTTTGATTATGTAGTCGGGCAGGGATGACAACATAAAAATTTATCTTTACAAATAACAATTATGCAAGCAACAGAACAATCAACCGTATCCGTAAAAGACACATGGAACAAACGTCCGCTAATTATTAGCGGTCCTTGTAGTGCAGAAACGGAAGAGCAAGTATTGGCAACAGCACAACGCCTTGCTGCAACCGGAAAAATAAATATGCTGCGGGCCGGTATCTGGAAACCCAGAACGAAACCTGGCATGTTTGAAGGTGTAGGCGCAAAAGGTTTGCCATGGATGCAACAGGCTAAAAAAATTACCGGTTTACCAACAACGGTAGAAGTGGCAACAGGCAAACAGGTGCAAGATGCGTTAGCGTTTGAAGTAGATGTGTTGTGGATTGGTGCTAGAACAACGGTGAATCCATTCAGCGTACAGGAAATTGCAGATGCACTGCGTGGTGTAGATGTGCCAGTGCTGATAAAAAATCCGATTAACCCGGACCTGGAACTTTGGGCAGGTGCGGTGGAAAGAATTGCAAGAGCCGGTGTAAAAGATATAGGATTAATACATCGTGGCTTTAGTTCTTATGGTAATACAGAATACCGCAATGCACCGATGTGGCACCTTGCCATTGAAATGAAGTTGAAACATCCGGATATGTTACTCGTCAACGATCCTTCGCATATATGTGGCCGTAAGGATATTTTGTTAGATGTGATGCAGAAAGCAATTGATCTCGATTACGATGGACTGATGATTGAAAGTCATATTGATCCTGACAATGCATGGAGTGATGCAAAACAACAAGTAACACCGGAAGTACTTAAAGAAATGCTGGACACCATTATCTGGAGAAAAGAAGATGTGAATTCAGAAGAGTATCATGCGGCACTGGAAAAACTACGTCAACAGATAAACCATCTTGATGATGAACTGATGCAGGTATTGAGTCAACGAATGAAAATAGCAGAACAGATTGGTGCTTTTAAAAAGGAAAATAATATTACCATTTTGCAAACTAATCGCTGGAACGAGATCATCGAAAGGGCCAGTGCAAAAGGAGAGAAGATCGGTTTGAGCAAGGAATTTATCACCAAGTATTTTGATGCGGTGCATATGGAAAGTATAAATCATCAGAAGAAGATTTTGGATAGTTAATACCCCTGTCCCCCGTCCGACAGGGTCGTCCGGGCGGGCCTAAAGGGGATCTTGGTTGGGCATTCACTATTATTTGAAAATTGGATTAAAGAAGTAGTAGTTGTTATTTTGTTGTCAGCTTCAGTTTTTCATAGCATCACCTGTTGCGTCGCACACTTCATCGTTCAGTTATTCTACTGAACACTTTGGAATGTCACAACAACTTTGCGTCTTTTTTTCTTTGCGTGAAATAAAACAAAATGACTAAACGAACATATAAATTTTCAAACTCATCAACAGATTTTTACCTGGCCAATGGTATCAGTCATCTTAAAAAGATAACAGACTCCAAAGCCTCAGTATTAATCACAGACGAACATATTTACAATGCGCATACCAAACGATTCAGAGGCTGGGATACAATTGTATTAAAGCCCGGTGAGGATTTTAAAATACAAGCTACAGTTGATGCGGTAATAGAACAACTGATTGTAATGGAAGCTGACCGCAAAACAACTTTAGTGGGTGTTGGTGGTGGCGTTATCACAGATATTACTGGTTATGTTGCTTCTGTTTATATGCGGGGACTACGTTTTGGATTTATCCCAACTTCTGTGCTGGCATTGGTAGATGCATCAATTGGTGGCAAGAATGGAATTGATGTAGGGGTATATAAAAATATGGTCGGAGTGATTCGACAGCCGGCATTTATTTTACATGATATGGGTTTTCTCAATTCGTTGCCACAAGTAGAATGGGAAAACGGTTTTGCAGAAATTATTAAACATGCCTGTATAAAAGATGCGAAGATGTTTGCAGAGCTGGAGAAGAATTCTTTGAAAAATTATCAGGCAAGGCAGAAGTCAATTTGTGAACTGGTGCAGCAAAATGCTTTACTGAAAACTAAAGTGGTACAGAAGGATGAATTTGAAAAAGGTGAAAGAAGGTTATTGAATTTTGGTCATACACTGGGTCATGCATTGGAAAATCAATATGAGCTTTCACACGGACAAGCTATTGCAATTGGTATGACCTATGCTTGTCACATTTCGGAACAGCTGACTGGTTTCAAACAAACAGAAAAAGTGATCAGCGTTTTAGAAAAATATAATCTCCCCACATATGCAACATTTGATAAACAGAAAGTATTTAATGTGTTGAAGATGGATAAGAAAAGAGAGAAGAAAGAAATGAATTATGTGTTGCTGGAAAAGATTGGTAAAGGAGTGGTGAAACAAATTCCACTAAACAAACTTGAGAAATTTATTGAATCTATTTAATAAAAGAATTTTATAATAAATGTCTGCAACAAAATCATATACTGTTACGATCACCCCTTTAGGGGATGGGGGCTTAAAAGGAATAATTCAGGCACCTGCATCCAAAAGTTCGATGCAAAGAGCTCTTGCTGCCGCTTTATTGAATATTGGACAAACATCAATTTATAATATAGGGCATTCCAATGATGATAAAGCAGCGTTGGATATTATTCAAAAATTAGGAGCAACGATTGAGTTCAGAGGCGATGACCTATTAATTAGCAGCACCGGAGTTTCCTATAACCCCCCTTTAGGCCCGCCCGGATGGCCCGGTCGGACGGGGGATGGGGGCATTAATTGTGGTGAAAGTGGCTTAGGTATCAGGATGTTTACACCGCTTGTAGCTTTAAGCAATAAAAAAATAACCATTAATGGTTCAGGAAGTTTGCTTTCAAGACCAATGGATTTCTTTGATAAGATACTTCCGAAACTCGGTGTAAAAGTGAAAACGAATAAAGGTAAATTACCAATTCAAATTCAGGGACCGTTGCAACCTGCAACTATAGAAGTGGATGGCTCTTTAAGTTCACAGTTTTTGACGGGGTTGTTATTAGCTTATGCCGCCGCTGGCGCAAAAGATGTTTCTATCAAAGTAAAAGACCTCAAAAGCAAACCTTACATTGATTTGACCTTAGATGTAATGAAGCAGTTTGGGTTAAGAATTCCTGAGAATAAAAACTATGAAGAATTTATTTTTCATAATGACTTTTCTCAAATCCCCCACTCGGGGGGTGGGAGGGCTGTTCACTATACAGTTGAAGGTGATTGGAGTGGCGGTGCATTCTTATTAGTAGCAGGTGCTATTGCAGGTCCCATTACAGTCAGAGGATTAGATTTAACTTCCACACAAGCCGACAAAGCAATTGTTGATGCATTGATGGCAGCGAATGCTGGTATTGCTATTGAGGCAAAAGGAATAAAAATTCATCCCGCTACTATGACAGGATTTTATTTTGATGCCACCGACTGCCCTGATCTGTTTCCGCCATTGGTTGCTTTGGCTGCCTATTGTAATAGCGAATCCACTATAAAGGGTGTTAGTCGGTTGGCACATAAAGAAAGTAACAGAGCCTTCACTTTACAAGAGGAATTTAAAAAAATGGGAGTGAGGATTGATTTGAATGCTGATATAATGACTGTGCATGGAGGTAATGGTGTAAAAGGTACAACAGTTCATTCAAGACATGATCACCGTATTGCAATGGCATGTGCTGTAGCAGCTATAAAAGCAGAAGGAGAAACGATTATTGAAGAAGCGGGAGCTATTAAGAAATCTTATCCAGATTTTTATAATGACTTGGAAAAACTCGGTGCTGATGTATCTTTAAATAATAAGTTCAAACTGTATGAATAGTTTCGGCCGCATATTCCGTATTTCAATCTTTGGTGAATCACATGGTGAATGTGTTGGCATCACTATTGATGGGTGTCCGGCAGGTTTAGCATTATCGCCAGACGATTTATTACCAGATCTGGAAAGAAGAAAAGGCGGCAAACAAAAAGGCACCACACCCCGACAGGAAGAAGATTTTCCGATCTTTAAAAGTGGTGTTTTCAATGGAAATACAACGGGTTTCCCTATCACCATTTTATTCGAGAATAAAAATACCCGCAGCGAAGATTATTCAAAGCAAAGAAGTATTCCCCGGCCGGGTCATGCTGATTGGGTGGCCCATCAAAAATTTGGTGGCAATGAAGATTACCGCGGCGGCGGACATTTTAGTGCAAGATTAACTGCTGGAGTTGTAGCAGCAGGTGCCATTGCAAAAATGCTTTTGGCTCTTGTTGAGACCTCACCCCAAACCCCTCTCCGGGGGAGAGGGGCTAGCGACAACTCCGATTTCCCAGGTTACATTACAAATTCTCCAGAGAACTGGAAACATTTATCTGTTTTTGCAAAACAGAATAGAAAAAATGCAACACCTGCTGAAGATAAGTTATGGCAGGAACTCCGAGATAGAAAAATTAATGGATATAATTTCAGGCGACAGCATCCTATTAATGGATTTATTCCTGATTTCGTTTGTCTTGAAAAAAAGCTGATCATTGAAATTGATGGAGAATATCATAATAATGATGAGCAAATAAAATATGATGAATTACGAACTAAATGGCTTGGGGAGAATAAATATAGATTAATTCGTTTTACAAATGTGGAGGTACTCAACAAGTTGAACTGGGTAATCGGAGAAATAGGAAATAATCTTCTTACGGAGTCTGGCTCTCCCTCTCCTTTGGAGAGGGAGGTGGAGGGTGAGGTTGATAAAGGCATTTCAATCCACGCAAAAGTTATTGAAGTTTGCGGAGAAGCAGATGTTGAAAAAGGATTACAAAAGGCAATTGATGCAAAAGATTCGGTTGGGGGAATTATTGAATGTCGTGTAAATGGATTGCCAGTTGGCTTGGGTGAGCCTTATTTCGATTCGATAGAATCTGTGTTATCGCAAATTGTTTTTGCCATACCTGCTGTTCGTGGTGTTGAATTCGGAACTGGTTTTGCCGCTGCAAAAATGTTTGGCAGCCAGCATAACGATAGTATTCAAACTATGGATGGAAAAACTAAAACAAATCATGCAGGTGGAGTAGTAGGTGGAATCAGCAACGGAAACGAACTGGTTTTCCGTTTAGCAGTAAAACCAACTTCATCCACACCAAAAGAACAAAACAGTTTGAACTGGGATACTGAAAAGACAGAAGATTTTTCCATTAAGGGAAGACATGATCTTTGTGTAGCGTTAAGAGCACCGGTTATTGTAGAAGCGGTAACCGCTATTGTGTTAGCAGACTTTATGTTATTAGAACAAAAAATTAAAAGAATTTTATAATGCCCGTTTTTTACCATGTAACTACTGCGGCCGACTGGGAAGCCGCCAAACAAAAAGGAGAATATATTCATCCTTCATTGGAAGCTGAAGGGTTTATACATTGCTCTCAAGAGCACCAGGTAGCTGGTGTATTGGAAAGATATTTTGCAGGCAAAACCAATCTGGTAAAACTGGTTATCGAATCAGATATACTCACCAGTAAGTATGTATTTGACTGGTCGAAATCAACAGCAGATACTTTTCCGCATGTTTACGGTCCGATAAATGTTGATGCGGTGATTGATGTGGTTGCTTTATAAGTCTTTTTTCAGCTTCTTAAATTCAATATCAAGAATCTCAAATTTTGTTGATTCAGGCCAGCTATAATGCCACCATTCGTTTTCATATGCTTTAAATCCAAACTTCTCCATCACTGATTTTAATAATAATCTGTTTTGTAAAACCTCTTCTGGGAGTTTAGTAAAATTATGATGAGCCGTATCTGAAAAATTATCAAATCCGGTTCCCATATTCAGTTCATTGCCGGAGGTTATATTAATAATTGTCAAGTCAATAGAGACACCCCGGTTATGTCCGCTACCATTTCTTGGATGAGCAACATAGTCCTCATCTTTTACCAATTCCCAAAATTTTACAGTAACAGCATAAGGACGGTATGCATCAAAGATTTTTAACCCAAGACCTTTTGATTTTAATTCTTGTTGCACTTTTTTCAAAGCATTTGCCGCAGGCATGCGAAGAAAGGTGACTGAAGTATTTGCTGGATACATCAAATGCTTCATAAAATTATTTGTACTGGCATAACGGAAATCGTATTTAATTCCTGGTATCAGACTTTTCAATTCAACCATTCTTTTTGTTGAGTCGGCCTTTACCTGTTCCTTATAATGTTTCAACTTGTCTGTTACAGCAGGTCGTTTATAGGAATCTTGCTGTGCAACCGTTTCAGTGCCAACAGATGTCAGTAGAATGAGGATTAATATCCAACGGAAGCGAAAAAAAATATTTATATTGTTAAGCATATCTGCTAGTAAACTTAATATAAAGCCAGATAAGCACCAAGCCACCACACTGAATTTATGAACACTAAAAAACTAATGTACCCTTTCATTGCAGGCCTCTTTTTATGCCTGGCATTTTATGTTTCCTGTAAAAGCGAAGAAAAAAAAAGCGAACATTTTGCAAGCACTCCACAGGAATTGAATGAAAAAACCAAAGCGTTAATCAGCACTACATTTCAACAGAATGCTTTACCATCTTTTTTGTCAGATGACTCCTCTTTTGCATTTTCGCAAAAAGAGTTTGCTGCATTTCTTTATGCCGGAAAAGATTATTACACCAATTGGAGTAGTAAAGAAAGTTGGTCGGCAGCTGGCGACTCTATGTATCATTTCATTGAAAATGCACAATTGTATGGTCTGTTTCCTGAAGACTATCATGCTGATGCGATAAGATTGATCAGAAATAGATTTATTGCAGATAGTTTAGGCAAAAATGATAGAATGGATGCTGCCATATGGGCTAAGGCAGATATAATGTTGACTGATGCATTTGTACAAATAGTAAAGGATATAAAATTAGGTAGGCTTCCCAATGACAGTATATCGTTAAGAAAGGATTCTGTGTTGTCAAATGAGTTCTACCAACAACAGTTTAATGCAGTTTTTGCAAATGGATTGATTCCTACAATCGAATCCTTGGAACCAAAACAACCAGAGTATGCGTTATTGAAATCAGGCATTAAGAAATTTCTTGATAGTGCAGACTACAGAAAGTTCACCATCGTTCCATACCCGGAAAAAAACCAACCAAAATTTCAAGTGGCATTGCAAAAACGATTGTACGAAGGTGGTTTTATTAGTATTGATAGTACTGCCGCAGATTCCTCACAGTTAGCAGATGCGGTAAAGAGGTTTCAAAAGAAAAAAGGTATAACTACCGATGGTGTAGCAGGAGAGGGAACCATAAGAATGTTGAACGTAAGTGATAGAGATAAATTTATTCGCATTGCGATCAGTTTGGATAAATACAAATTGCTTCCTGAGAGAATGCCGGAAAAATATATCTGGGTTAATACTTCCGCCAATTATTTGCAGTTAATGAATCGGGATAAAGTTGAGTTGTCATCAAAAGTAATTTGTGGTAAAGCCAAAACAAGAACGCCGCTTTTAAACAGTGCTATTTCAATAATAATAACGTATCCACAATGGGTGCCGCCTCCAAGTATTGTTGGAAAAGAAATATTACCGGCTGTTAAAAAGAATCCCGGCTACCTTGCCCGTAAGGGGTTTAGTTTATTAGATTCAAAAGGAAACGAAGTTGATCCTTATTCAGTTGATTGGTCAAAGTATTCTAAAGGAATTCCCTATCGGGTGGTGCAGGGTAGTGGCGATGCAAATTCTTTAGGCATCATGAAATTTCACTTTGAAAACAAATATTCTGTTTACTTGCATGACACAAATCAGCGGTATTTATTTGCTAATGCAATGCGGTCGTTGAGCCATGGCTGCGTTCGGGTGCAGGAATGGCAACAGTTGGCTTTTTATTTATTTCGAAATGATAGTAGTTTAAATGGCGGAAACAATTACACAAGAATAGACTCGGTTAAGTCATGGCTTGTTAGAAAACAGAAGCGATATATTTCCATTAAAAATAAAATGCCGCTGTATATCCGGAATGTTACCTGCGAAGGCCGAAACGGTGCTATCCTGTTTTATGATGATATTTATGGGGAAGATAAAATGATCAGAGAGAAATATTTTGCCACCAAATAGGCTTGAATAACCAAATAGTCTTGAAT
>JBBSJN010000086.1:0-11114 GCA_038257235.1 Chitinophagales bacterium | reverse complement strand
TGGCCTGGTATGAACGGTTAGGTTATTATAAAACCGGCGAAACAAAACCATTGCCTGCCGATAACCGTTTCGGTGTGCCCACACAACCTATTGAGTTTGCCATTATGGAAAAGAAAATGAGCTAAACCTCACTGCTATTACATGAGTGGTTGCTGAAAACAATTATTGTATTGTACTTTAAAGTTTCAAAGCTATAGATATGAAAAAGATGTTCCTAATGTTTTCATTATGCTTACTTGTTAAATTTTCCTATTCGCAGGATGATAAACAAAAAGTAGAAAGAGCCTGCATAGATTATATTGAAGGATTCTACCAGGGTGATACTTCCAAACTAGTTCGTTGCCTGAAACCATCACTCTACAAAATTGGGTTTTGGAAAAATAAAACTTCGGGAATTTAAGGCCCTGACGGACAAATGACCTGGCGGCAAGCCCTTGATTATGCTAAAAGTGTGATGGAGAAGAAAAATTTCGCCAAAGAAGATGCACCAAAAAAAGTGGAAGTACTGGATATTCTGAATGCCATTGCTTCAGCAAAAGTTACAGCCTGGTGGGGTACAGACTATATACTACTTTCCAAACAAGACGATAAATGGATGATAGAACAAGTGCTGTGGGAAGGACCGCTAAAGCTGTAACCTCAATACATAATTATAATATAAACACTGTTCTTTCTGATTCAGTTTGTAACATTGCAACATGTTACAAGATCTGGCTCCGTGGTTTGGCTATCTCGCCACATTGTTATTGGCTCTCGGCCTTCTGGTTAATAATGATATTAAGTTTCGCTGGCTGAATTTTTCCGGAAATATTGCATTTATTATTTACGGTGTGGTGCTTGGTGCTATGCCGGTAATTCTTACCAATGCATTGTTATTATGCATCAACGTTTATTTCCTGTTTCGTATTTATAACCGCAAAGAGCTTTTTGAAATTCTAGAATTTGGAACCGGCGGCATAATGGTAGAGCGGTTTCTTCAATTCTATGAAGATGATATAGCTTTTTATTTTCCTGCATTTAAAAGGGAACAACTGGAAGGCAATCTGAATTTTGTTGTATTAAGAGATCTGGTAATTGCCAATACCTTCAGTACAAAGGTTTCGGATGATGGCACTGCAGAGGTAATGCTGAACTATACCGTTGCAAAATACAGGGACTATAAAGTAGGCAGGTTCATTTTTGAAAAGGAAAAGCAATTCCTGCTGTCAAAAGGTATTCAGAAAATATATTACAACGTTGTTGCCAATAAGCAACATTCGACATTCTTATTGAAAATGGGGTTTAAAAAAGAAATAATACAAGGCAATGAATGCCTGGCGAAAAACCTTGCAGATTAAGCAACCACTTTTTTCTTTTTTTGTTCCCGAAGTCTTTTCCGCTCTTCCTCTACTTTATGATTATGACGGATGACATCCCAATATTCTTTACCATACTCAACTAATATCTCTTCACCGGCTGGAATATCCTTTTTTGATTCTATAAAAACTTTTAGCCCTTCCTCTACATATTCCGCATTATTTTTTATTCCCTTTACTCTTTGTAATCCTTTTGCATCGTTCGCATATCTCGCCATGGCCGAAGGATGATGGCTTGCATCTATAACATGATTTCGTTTTACATAATAGATGTACCCATTATTTCCATCGTTATCATCCACTTCTTTCCAGGTAGTTATCTTTCCTTTATATTCTACTATTCTTGTATTCTTTGGGATAAACTCTGTCGCAAACAATCCTTTCCCTGCATTGGGCAATTGGGATAATTTAATCTCCACTTTCTTTTCTAATAAAGCCATAATTGGGTTCTTCTTTTTAAAGAGCGGCAAAGATAATAGACTGAGCAATAAAATGATACACAGAAAGCTGATAATTACTACAATAGATTTCCCGATAACAAAAAATGCAGCCATGGGTTTGCATCTATTTCTGCTAATTATTTTTTATTTTTGCCTACAATGATTAATCCAGCCTACAATACAAGAACTGATGAGCAAACTGATGTGGATACCCTTACTTCAACTGAAGACCCCTGCCATCTTGTTGTTTGGAATGATGAAGTAAACACTTTTGAGTGGGTAATTGAAACACTGATGGAGGTTTGCGGCCACTCTTTTGAGCAGGCAGAACAATGCTCTTACATTATTCATCACAGCGGAAAGTATGCTGTAAAAAATGGCTCTTTTGATGATTTGAAACCATTATGTGATGCCATTACAGAAAGAGGCATCAATGCTACTGTAGATGTATTAGCCGGATAATCTACATCTTTACCAATGCCTTTATTTGCCCTCGATGCTGAATTAAAATTTCCACCTGCACATCTTGCTGAGCCTGATGGCCTTTTAGCATTAGGTGGCGACCTTTCTCCCGAACGTTTGCTATTGGCTTATAAAAGCGGAATCTTTCCCTGGTATGAAGGCGAAGACATTTTATGGTGGTGTCCCAATCCTCGTTTTATACTTCTTCCCAAAGAGTTAAAAATCAATAAGGCCATCAATCCTTTACTGAAAAGAAATGAATTTGAGTTTACCATAAACAAGGCTTTTAAGGATGTGATAAATCAATGCAAGGAAATAAAACGTCCGGGGCAGGAAAGTACATGGATTACTGATGAAGTGGAAAGGGCTTACTCCAAATTACATGAACTCGGTTATGCCCACAGTGCCGAAGTATGGAAAGATGAGAAACTGGTTGGTGGTCTTTATGGCATCCGGCTGGGAAAAGTCTTTTTTGGAGAAAGTATGTTCAGCAAGGTCAGTCATGCATCCCGTTATGCATTCATCAGGTATGTGCAATACTTAAAAGATGAAGAGGTGGCACTAATTGATTGTCAGGTGTACACTGAATACCTGGAAAGCCTTGGTGCAAAAATGATAGACCGTAATGATTTTATTAAGCAGTTAAATGATTTGATTCCAGCTTAAGCTTGAATTTCCAGATCAAAATTTTGTTTCCAGATACTTAGGCAACATTGCCCTCCAGGTGTTCCAGTCATGCGGCCAATCCTCTCCCCAAATATCCAGTTCGTACCAGATACCCTTATCGTATAGCACTTTTGCAAACTTGCCGCTGGCAGCAGGGTCTTCATAATTACCGCTTCCACTAAGTATATGAATGTGCTTGCTTTGTCTTATTTGTTCAAGAATTGAAAGATCGTTCAGGTTTTGCATATAATGCCATGGACTGTTGAAATAAGCATCATCATCAAAATATCCCTTTGTATATTCTGACAGATCGTAAACGCCGCTCATAGCAATTACTCCATTTATCAAATCAGGTCGTTTTAAAAAAAGATTCATACTATGCAGTGCACCGAAAGATGCGCCGCAGGTTATTATGGGAGTTTCCTGGCTTGTGTTGGTGCGGATAAATGGAATTACCTCGTCAAACACATAACTATTCCATGCCTGTTGACGCATTGACTTATGCTTGGGGTCTATTTCATTATTTAACCAGCTTTCATTATTTATACTATCGATTGAAAACACTCTCACTTTTCCGTTGTCTATAAATGCAGCCAGGTAATCCATCAACTGAAACCGTTCATACTCAAGATAATCCGCTGCGGCGGTAGGCACCAGCAAAAGAGCAAACCCATAGTCGCCATAAGCAGCAATAGGCATTTCCTTATTCAAAGACGGGCTAAACCAGGACGATAATTCTCTTTTCATGATTAATTTTTAAAAGTTATCAACCCAGCGAAAGCAAGCTGGTTTTTGCGAATATAGCGGTTAATTGTAATCATCTCAATTCTCATAACTTAGATTTGCCTAAGTGGTTAAACCTAATTAGTAAAAATAATTAGTACAATTACTTGGTAATACCACAGGGTAATACTACTTTAGATTTTCAGTATTTTTACTACTTAAAATTATTGATCGAGAAATCCTTCTTAAAAATTCGCTGTTCTGCTTAAAACCCGTTCAGTTACTAATTCGTAGATGACTGAAACAAATTTAAAAATTCTACCCGGAAAACAAAACAACTAGCTTAGTATGAGTAGCACCCCCATTAGTATCATTCTTGTAGATGATCATAAACTTGTAAGACAATTATGGGTTGATCTTTTGCAAAATAATCCTATGTTCAATGTTTTGGCCGATTTTGCAACGGGAGAAGAAGCCATTCAAAAAACAAAAGAATTAAAACCCGATATTCTGATAGTAGATATTAATATGTCGCCGACGAATGGTTTTGCAGTAACTGAACAAGTTACAAAGGATTCTCCTTCGATAAAAATAATTGGTCTTTCGGTAAACAATCAACCTAAGTATGCTTTGCGTATGCTTGAACTGGGCGCAAAAGGTTATTTCACAAAAACTTCGTCTTTTAAGGAAATCAGCAATGGAATAGTTGAAGTATTCAATGGCAATACTTACATCTGCGAGGAAGTAAAAAAGCTTATACCGTCAACATAATATCAATCTGGGAATAATCATCAATTAGTCGTTTCGTCATCTACACAAAACCCGGTAATTTTGCCGCCTTAGCTGCATAGAATCTGACAGAATCTTATTCTAAAAAATAAAGCAGCAGTGAATGGGTATGGAACTAAGCAAAAACTTCGATCATAAGTTGGCAGAACAAAAATGGTATCAGCACTGGCTTGATAAAAATTATTTTCATAGTGAACCTGACAACCGTGAGCCTTATACAATCGTAATTCCTCCTCCCAATGTAACAGGAGTGTTGCATATGGGGCATTGCCTTAATAATACAATACAAGATATTTTGATTCGCCGTGCAAGAATGCAGGGGAAAAATGCCTGTTGGGTACCAGGAACAGATCATGCATCAATTGCTACAGAAGCAAAAGTGGTACAAATGCTTCGGGAAAAAGGAATTGCAAAATCATCGCTCAGCAGAGAAGACTTTTTAAAATATGCCTGGGAATGGAAAGAAAAATATGGCGGTATTATTTTACAGCAGTTAAAGAAAATGGGTTGCAGTCTCGATTGGGATCGTACCAGCTTCACCATGGATCCGGATTATTACCAGTCAGTCATCAATGTATTTATAGATTTATATAATAAAGGTTTTATCTACCGTGGTAAGCGGATGATCAACTGGGATGTAAAAGCAAAAACTGCTTTGAGTGATGAGGAAGTAATACGAAAAGAGACAAATCAAAAATTATATCATCTGCGATATCAATTGAGCGATGATAACGGAGACCCTGTTCCATTCTCCCCTTCAGGCCTGCCCGACAAACAGGCGGGAGATGGGAGCATTACCATTGCAACAGTAAGGCCTGAAACGATAATGGGAGATACCGCTATTTGTGTACATCCTGATGATGAACGATACAAACACCTGCATGGCAAATTTGCTTTTGTTCCATTAATAAACCGAAGGATTCCGATTATTACAGATGAGTATGTAACAATGGATTTTGGTACCGGAGCATTGAAAGTAACTCCTGCCCACGACATGAATGATAATCAACTTGGGCAAAAACATCATCTTGAAGTAGTAGATATATTTAATGAAGATGGCACACTGAATGAGGAAGCTCAGATTTATATTGGAGAAGATCGTTTTACAGCAAGAAATAAAATTGCGATTGAACTGGAAGAAAAAGGGTTCTTATTAAAAACTGAAGAATATACCAGCGAAGTTGGTTATTCTGAAAGAACAAATGAAGTAGTAGAACCAAGATTATCATTGCAATGGTGGGTGGATATGAAAAAAATATCCGGCCCTGCCCTATCATCTGTTAATGATGATGAAACCTGCCTACCGGACAGGCAGGTAAAATTCTATCCGGCCAAATTTAAAAATCTTTATCGCCACTGGATGGAAAACATTAAAGACTGGTGCATTAGCCGCCAGCTTTGGTGGGGACATAGAATACCGGCCTGGTATGATACTGAAGGCAGGTTTGTTGTTGCCGCAACAGAAGAGGAAGCTAAAAAAATATTCAATGAACAATTTTCAATTGCTGATGCTAACTTAAAACAAGATGATGATTGTCTGGACACCTGGTTCTCCAGTTGGCTATGGCCATTTGAAGTATTTAAAGGTTACAGCAATCCCAACAACAAAGAAGTTAATTACTATTATCCTACTAATACATTGGTAACCGCTCCTGAAATTATTTTCTTCTGGGTTGCCAGAATGATAATGGCAGGCTTTGAATACAAAGGTGAAAAACCTTTTAATGAAGTTTACTTTACCGGAATCGTTAGAGATAAGCAGGGAAGAAAAATGAGCAAGAGCCTTGGCAACTCTCCTGACCTGATTGAGATGATTGAAAAAGACGGTGCCGATGCTGTTCGTTTTGGTATAATGATTTCTTCTCCGGCAGGAAATGACTTAATGTGGGATCAGGCAGGAAATGAGCAAGGAAGATTTTTTATCAATAAAATGTGGAATGCATTGAAGTTGATAAAAATGTGGGAGAGCCGTCAGGCTGTTTCCAATGTTTTTACTGATGACAACCGTCAGATCGTTGAAAACGTTCCGACGGAAAATGACTTTGCGACAGCATGGTTTGAAAACAGGCTGAATGAAGTAAGGCTTGAACTTGATTCCCAATTTAAAGATTTCAATTTAAGTGCTGCCCTAAAAACTATCTATTCACTTATATGGGATGATTTCTGTAGCTGGTATCTGGAATGGGTCAAGCCGGGCTTTGAACAACCGATTGAAAAAACTGTTTACGAAAAGACAATTGGCTTCTTTGAAGAGTTAATGCAATTGCTGCATCCATTCATGCCTTTTATTACCGAAGAAATTTATCATCAACTGAAAGAAAGAAAGGACGATCTGACGGTAAAGCAATATCCTGCAACAAAAAATGCAGCAACAACAATCCTGACCGATGCTGCTTTCCTGAAAGAAGTTATAACAGCTATCCGTGATGCAAGAAACAAGAACCAACTAAAACCTAAGGATTCAATCAAGCTGCATATTCAATCTGAAAATAAAAATGTTTATACTTCAATAGAAAGCATTTTATTGAAACAGGTAAATGCAGAATCTATCAGTTATACATCAGACAACATTTCCAATAGCATAACAGTTGTTGTGCAAAAAGATAAAATATTTGTTGAAACGACTACGGTGCTTGATACCAGTTCGCAAAAACAACAATTACAAAAAGATCTTGATTACCTGAAAGGCTTTTTAATTGCTGTTGACAAAAAACTTGGCAATGAAAAGTTTGTGCAAAATGCCAGGCCTGAAGTAATAGAAATTGAAAGGAAGAAAAAAGCTGACGCAGAAGAAAAAATAAAAATTATAGAAGACAGTTTAGCTTCTCTATAATTCACAGCTATGAATTTGCTTCTATCTTGGAATTAAACTTACCGGGAGTACAAATTCATATCGCATTCCTTTATAGCCGTCAAACTGATCCTGATCCAATAATTTACTGACTCTGAAACCAAAGGTCAATGGATATTGATTCCACCATTTGGTATCAAAGAAAATTTCACCGCCTACACTTCGCTGATCCCTTGTTGTCTTTTTATCCCTGGAATATACTTTTGTAAAGTCATAAAAGGCATTGGCTCTTACTCTTTGCAGGTATAAGATATTGCCAAATCCCCAATCAGGATATAATAAAGGCAAATGATAATTGGCAGACAGTCTCCACATCCTGGAAAAATATCTTCCTTCATATCCTCTTGAATAAGCAAACCGGTTGGAGAATACCAGTTGCGACAATGTATCTCTTTGCTGAAATGAACCGCTGAAAATCAAATTATGAGTTGACAAAAACCCCGGCACAAATAAAGAGCCGCTTGCAATAAATTGAGAACCTTTTACATTGGTAATGGCATGCCGTTGATTTGCTCCCAATGAATAGGCAAATCTTGGATAAATATGCTGCACAGCTCTTTGTATTTGCTGCGACCATGATAATGAGTGTAACAAATAACTGAATGAAGTGCTTCCTAATGAATCTTTATAAAATCCTTTATTAAATTCATTGCGTAGCACATAATAGCTGGCCAGGTTGAAATTCTTAAACGTTTGCCCACTGGCAAAACTCAATGGAATACTTAACCCAATCCGGGAGTCCAACTGGCTCCATTGCCGCAGCCTGTTACCAATAACTGTGTTTCTATCAAATGTATATTCGGTGCCAAGAATAATGTTTGGAAACAATGCACCATATACTGCATTTACTCCAACAGCATTTGTTCTTTCATTCTGATTATACTGGTAATAAAATTCTGTTTGCAAGGTATTCAATACATTCTGGCCATAAATTGAATAAGAAAAAATCGGATCAGCATAATTCGGTCTCCAGCTATGAAGATTAATCAGCTTTGTACTTTTGCTATAGTTGCTGACAGGGAATTGTCTTTGCAAAGCTTTTCCACTTAATACATCGCCAACTCCTGCCATAGTTTCCTTTTGAAATCTTACATCTAGTGCTGTAGCGACTGCTTTACTTATTTCAACCCATTTAATATCTTTCTCATCCATTTGTTTTAACTGGTAACCTTCGGCTGTAAAAGAAGACCAGGTGATCTTTCCGCCGGCCACATTCACATTATAATTGCCCAATGGGCCATCGCTTATTTTGAAAATTTTATTGTCGCTCATCCGCAATGCAAAAACATCATCATTACCTGCATAGCTTGCTGTGTAATAAATAACTCCATTGCTCACACATGGAAAACCCACTACATTAAAAGAAGGAGTAGTAAGCTGCACGGTTTCGCCTGTTGGCAATATTGTTTTAGCCAGGTACATTCTGCCATCTTTTAATCGCACTGCAGAAATAATTGTTTTATCATCCAGAAATTTAGGATCAGTAAATAAATTGATTGCCGGAGAATGAATTCTTGTCACCACCTGACCGTCAGCAGTATTGATTATATGCAATTCAGTTTTTCCGGTTTCATCCGATTGAACAGCCGCAACCAAACTGCCATCAGCCGAAATATCAGGAGTAAAATATTTCGTCTTATGTGTTAGTGTTTGCTGTCGGCCGGTTTGCACATCCAGCAATTTAATTACACTATAATCTTTCCATCCCCAACGGGCATCAGATTCATATGCTGCATAAACGATTTTCCCATTGCGATAAGAAAACTGTTCGTCTCTGGCAATATCTCTGGTCTTTACCCGATGTTCACCTTTTGCGTCTTTAATATAAAATGCAGGACGATGGCGATAACTGGTTTTCAGGTAAATTAATGAATCAGCACCGGCACTATAAGGAAAATAATAATTTGTTACATAACTCTTTTTTACCGGCTGCACATATTCATCTCTTACCTGCGATACCCTTTCGGTTTGCTTTTTATAAAATTCAAATGCCTGCTCTCTGAACGTTTTATAATCTACTCCGGCAAATTTTTTAATGGCAGTCTGAAACGGATAAAACAATCCTTTATAAGCACTGGCATCCGTAGTTACTTTGGCCCAGAAATCATCGCCGTATTTCTCTCTTCCATAATTCACCAGCAAATAACCCAGGTTATAATGATTAGGAACATAATCTTTCAACGAGCCGTTCCGCAATTTCATCCAGGAATATTTTTTTCCGGCTTGCCATAATGATGGATAAGCATTTAAAAAAAGAGGAAGCCTTCCTCTTCCCTGTTGTGTCAGTTTGGTTTCATTATAAACCGCATCACCTTCAAAAAACCAATCCGGTATGGCAGCATTGATAGCTAATGAATATCCTTCTTCGCCCGACACCACTTTCATCAGCTTACTCAATCCATTATTAAAATTATTAAACTGCTGTATGTGTCGGTATTCATGCAAGGTCAGTTGATCGGCCCAGCCAATGCTACCCTGATTGAAATTATTAAAATCGGGAGTCATGAAAAATTCACTTCTGAATGGCCCTAACTGTGCATAACCATTAGCTATGGTTGTTTGGTTTTGCAAAACAATGCTTATTTTTTTTAGTTGATTGCCCAATGAAATTGGTTTTTCAGCAGCGAGATACTGCACAATGGAAGCTACCCGTTGTGCCTGGCTATCCAGCCCAACCGGAAAAATAACCCTGACTGAATCCGTATTGATCTGTTTCCACTTTGTGGATGAAGGATTACCGCCAAATTGCTGGGCAAATACTATACATGAAATATGAAAAACTGAAACAACTAAAACGAGCCTCCGCATGGTAATGGATATTTTAAAAGGGAAGTTACGTAGAAAATCAATCCTTGGTTCACCTCTTTAGCGACTATTAGCTAACAGCAAGTGGCAGCTCTACAAAAAATGTTGTGCCTATACCTTTACTGGTTTCAAACCATATGTTGCCCTTAGCCTGCTCCACAATGCCTTTACACATGGCTAATCCCAGGCCAGTGCCGGAAGACTTTGTAGTAAAGTTGGGAATAAAAATACGTTCCTGAATATCTTCGGGTATTCCTTCTCCGTTATCTTTTATGGTAATCAGAATTTTACCATCCTCCACTTTCTCCAACACTTCAATGCTGCAGTTTGTATGTTCGGCACAAGCCTGTACCGCATTCATATAAAGATTGGTAAAGAGCCTGTTCATTTGCGTTTTATCCTGATTAACCATTATTGGTTTATGTACCGGCAGCCATTTTATTTCAATCAATTCATTGGGCTGATATAAATTGGTTAACGACCGGATCACTTCATGCAAATCAAAAAACTCAATATTGGTGTTGCCAATATTTGCAAACTGTGAAAAGTCTGCAGCAATTTTTGCAAGATGATCAATTTGTTCCACTAAAGTGTTGGCAACACTACCAGATAGTTCTTTTACATTCGGTTGATTATTATGAATTGCTTTTTGTAAATACTGTATGCTCAGTTTCATGGGTGTTAACGGATTCTTGATTTCATGCGCCACCTGCCGGGCCATTTCTCTCCAGGCACCTTCCCTTTCACTTTTTGCCAATGCAACAGCACTTTCACCAAGCTTCGTCACCATCTTATTATATTCTGTTACAAGATCGCCGATCTCGTCATTGCGGTTCCATTCAATTTCATCATTATGCTTACCCAGATTTACTGCCTTCATTTTATCACTGATGATGGCAAATGAATGAGTGATCCTGTTGGTAATAAATAAGGCTATCAAACCTGCAATCAGAAAAATAAATGCGTTCAGGTTAATGATCGTTACAAGAAAGTTGGATATTTCCTGGCGCAGTTCCGGCCTTG
>JBBSJN010000085.1:0-11329 GCA_038257235.1 Chitinophagales bacterium | reverse complement strand
TGTCATGATAAGTATAAAGTTTTTTGCTCCACTATTCAGCACATACACATCTTTTCCTTCGCTTAATGAACCATCAGCATTTTTTAGTAAAACATTTTTGATAATTGAATATTTTCTATCCATGTATACCGATTGCTCAGTAGAAGATTTTTGATCAGGTCGCAGAACTGGCATGCCTGCTATAAATTTATGTTCCCTATCAAACCCAAGCACAAAAACAGCTTTCTTATCATTTGTTATAGTTTTTACAAACAGGTATGTTTCCGCTTTCGGCACTAAAACTTTTCCTATAGCATAAATCTTTGGCTTTGATTCTTTTCCATATACTTCTCCCAAAATTGAATCTGGAACAAACTGATTAAATATCTTTTGGCTGATGATCAAAGAATCATTTTCTTTTTTTGTCTTTAGTAAACTAGTATCAGCAATTTGTACTGGCAGATCAAGCGGAGCAAAAAAATCAATGAAATCGTTAACAGCAATTGGGTCTTCTCCTGCCAAATTGATTTTCTTTTTCTGCTTACATCCGGCGAAACAGATTATTGCCAGTAAAATCATCGAATATTTCCTGATGCCTTGCATACCTGAATTTTAATATCCCGAAAGTAGGGATTTCAAAATTAGTTTCATACTGATTTTGCAGTACTGATAATAATTTTTAGATTTGCCTAAATTTATTTTTAGCCATGCTGAATTATACGACCAGCGAAGAAAATTATATCAAAGCCATTTACCATTTGCAAAAGGTGGACGGAATGGTTACTACCAATGAACTGGCTGCTGAGTTGCAAGCAAAACCTGCTTCGATTACAGATATGATGAAAAAGCTTAAAGCCAAAAAATTGCTTAACTATCAACCTTACCAGGGCTTCCGGTTAACGGCTGATGGAACCAAAGTGGCCTTAGGTATAATAAGAAGACACCGTTTATGGGAATTTTTTCTGGCAGAGAAATTAAAATTTACCTGGGATGAAGTGCATGAAGTGGCAGAAGATCTGGAACATGTAAGCAATAAAAAACTGATTGATAAACTGGATGAATACCTTGGATTTCCAAGAGTAGATCCGCATGGTGACCCTATTCCAGATGCAAATGGTAAAATTGAAATCAGTAAAAAAATCTGCATTACTGAATTGCCGGTAAATACTGTAACAACAGTAGTAAGTGTAAGTGATCAATCCAGTGAAATACTGGAATTACTGGAACATAAAAAAATTGCCATCGGTACCAAAGTAGAAGTAAAGAAGAAATTTGAATTTGACAATTCGATGGAAATAAAAATTAACCGGCAACCGGCAATAACAATCAGTGAACAATTGGCGAAAAATATTTTTGTATATACATCCTGATATGGAAACAATTGAAAAATTCTTTACTGAAATAGGGCCCGTTTGGTCAGCATTGATTGCCACCTCTTTTACCTGGTTCGTTACGGCTTTAGGAGCTTCGTTAGTCTTCTTTTTTAAAACACTCAGCCGTGGTGTACTCGATCCAATGCTTGGCTTTACAGGCGGAGTGATGGTAGCAGCTAGTTTCTGGTCGTTATTAAACCCTGCAATTGAAATGTCGGAAAAAATGTATCCTTCTATGAGTTGGATGCCGGCAGCAGTAGGTTTTTTCCTTGGTGCAATGTTCATTTTTGTTTTGGACAAATTCACTCCTCACCTGCATATCAATTTTGGTGTAGAAGAAAAAGAAGGTATCAAAACCAAACTGCATAAAACTACCTTGCTCATTCTCGCTATAACATTGCATAACATTCCTGAAGGCCTGGCAGTAGGGGTGCTTTTCGGTGCTGCTGCCATTGGTATGGAAGATGCCTCTATTTCAGGAGCTATTGCCCTAGCCATAGGAATAGGCATACAAAATTTTCCTGAAGGTATTGCAGTAGCCATGCCTTTACGAAGACATGGAGTAAGCCGTAAAAAAAGTTTTTGGTATGGCCAGCTATCTGCAATTGTAGAACCGGTTGCCGGAGTTATTGGAGCCGTTGCGGTTATTTACATGCAACCATTACTCCCTTTTGCCCTGGCCTTTGCCGCTGGCGCCATGATTTTTGTTGTAGTGGAAGAAGTAATTCCGGAAACACAGCGGGATAAGTACACAGACCGATCGGTACTGGGATTTATCGGAGGATTTCTTGTTATGATGATACTCGACGTTGGTTTGGGATAGCTGAATGTTTTGGGCTTGATTTGTAATTGAATGAAAAATAAATTTTTGCGGAACTCTTTACATTAAATGAGGCTTCTTTGAATTTGACAATTCTATACAAAGTAAACTTAACAGGAAGGCACTAATAACTATCAGTGAACAATTATCGAAATTTTTTTTGCATTTTGGCTCGTAAACATGATAACTATCCTTCATTAAGCGAAGTACACCAGAGTGTTGATACTACCAGCCTTAAAAGAACAGGATGGAGAAAAACACTTTCATTCTTCGGCCCTGCTTACCTTGTTAGTGTAGGTTATATGGATCCGGGAAACTGGGCTACCGACCTTGCAGGTGGTAGTCAGTTTGGTTACAAACTCATTTGGGTTTTATTAATGAGTAACCTGATGGCATTGGTGCTTCAAAGTCTGTCGGCAAGATTAGGCATTGTAAGAAGACGGGATCTGGCACAGGCCAACAGGGAAACCTATCCGAAATACATCAATTATGCACTTTACGGATTAGCTGAATTGGCTATTGCAGCAACTGATCTTGCTGAAATTTTAGGAATGGCTATTGGTATTCAATTATTAACCGGCCTTCCATTGATCTGGGGTGTATCAATCACTGTATTAGATACGTTCTTATTCCTGATGCTACAACGATTGGGCATGCGGAAAATGGAGGCATTCATCATAGCATTGATAGCCATCATCGGAATCTCCTTTTTGATTGTAATTATCATGGCCAAGCCTGTATTGTCGGAAGTAGCAACAGGTCTTATTCCATCAATGCCTAATAATACAGCTTTGTTCATAGCCATTGGTATTATTGGCGCTACGGTAATGCCGCATAATCTTTACTTACATTCTGCACTGGTGCAAACAAGAAAAATAAAAAGAGATGATGCCGGCATAAAGAAAGCATTGAAATTAAATTTTATTGACAGCGCCATTGCGTTAAATCTTGCCTTCTTTGTAAATGCAGCTATTCTTGTATTAGCGGCTACTGTATTTTTTAAAACTGGCAGAACAGATGTTGGTGAAATAAAACAAGCCCATGAGTTGCTGCAACCCATGCTGGGATCGAAACTTGCACCCATCCTTTTTGCAGTGGCCCTCATTGCAGCAGGACAAAGCTCAACAATAACCGGAACACTAGCGGGGCAGATTGTTATGGAAGGTTACTTGAAACTTCGCATAGCGCCATGGATGCGACGATTGATGACAAGGTTGATTGCCATTGTTCCGGCCGTTATTGTAATTCTGATCAATGGAGAAGAAGATATTGACAGTCTGCTTATTCTAAGTCAGGTATTGTTAGGTCTTCAATTAGGGTTTGCCATCATACCATTAATACATTTTACCAGAGATAAAAAAACAATGGGGAAATTTGCCATCAAGCCATTGACCATTGTAGTAGCTTCTCTTATTACAGCCGTATTGGTTTATCTGAATATATGGATGGTATGGGAAGAGGCTTCTGCATTTTTTGTATCCTCAGATAATCTCTTCTGGAAAATAGTGATCATAATGACCAGTATATTTTTTATTAGCTTACTGATTGTTGCAACTGTTTACCCAATGCTAAAAATGAAAAAAATAAATACTCCTGCTCAGTTGCATCCTGAAGCCAGCTCACTTCAACAATTTAATATTCCCACATACAAAAAAATAGCAATTGCACTTGATTTCGGTAAGAATGATCTGAACCTTATTACACATGCAATCGGTCTGGGCAATGAAAAAACTTCTTATATATTAATACATATTGTAGAAAGTGCTACCACCAGAATAATGGAAAAATATACGGATGACCTTGAAACTCGAAAGGACCAAGAGCAATTAAATATCTATGTTCAACAATTAAAGGAAAAAGGAATTGAAGCTACAGGCTTTTTAGACTTTAATGACAGAGCAAAAGAAATAGTAAGAATAATAAAAGAGAATGAAGCCGATATGCTTGTAATTGGCGCCCATGGTCACAGTGGATTAAAAGATTTATTATTCGGACAAACCATAGATGCAGTCCGCCATAATTTAAAAATACCTGTATTCGTCGTTAATGTGTAATTGATTTTAGCTTCTCAGATTTAGCATGGTCTTTTATCAGATGTTTGAACCGGCTGAACGTTTCGGGCTTGATATGTAAAAAGGAGGCTAGAAATTTTTGCGGTACTCTTTGCATTAGTTGAGGATTCTTGGTAACAAAATTCAGAAATCTTTCTCTGGGAGTCATTTTTACCATTTGTAATTGCCAGCGGTCTTTAATCACCATCATGTAAGTAATAATGAGCCGGCCAATATGCTCCATATTTTTTGAACTCGCAAACACTTTCTCAAGATCATCGTAATTAATACTGATAACGGTACTCGGCTCTATTGCTTCAACAGTATATTCCGATGGCTGCCTGCTGTAAAATGATTCATGACATAAAATAAATTGTCCTTCACTTGAAATTTGAGTAATAATTTCCTGGGTTCCTTTTTTGTAATATTTTCGAATCAATCCTTTTACAATAAAATTGAAATAGTTTTCTATATCACCCACTTTAATCAGCTTTTCCTTTTTCCCAAACTCTCTCGTTTTTATTACAGGCAGGAGGAGCTGATCAAATTCTGTATCTGTCAGTTTAACAAACTTGTTCAAATATTCTTTAAATACATTAATCTTATCCATCGCTTCTGTTGCTAAAAGGTACACCTTTTATTCTTGATTTAAATCAATTCAAAAAATAAACGGAAAATATAAGGCTAAACAGCTTTACTAGCGGGGACATTAGTCACATTTAATAAAATTGTAAGTTTGCACACTTACCTGATAATCATCAGATTTTAAAAGAAAAATTTAAACAATAACTTATGACGAAAAAAATTGATGTAGCCAATCCGGTGGTGGAACTGGATGGTGATGAAATGACCCGTATTATCTGGAAATTCATTAAAGACAAACTTATTCTCCCCTATCTGAATCTTGATATAAAGTATTATGACCTTGGAGTAGAATACCGTGATGAAACAGATGATCAGGTTACCATTGATGCTGCAAATGCTATTAAACAATATGGAGTAGGTATAAAATGTGCTACCATTACACCGGATGAAGCAAGAGTTACAGAATTTAATCTGAAACAAATGTGGAAGAGCCCGAATGGAACTATACGGAATATTCTTGATGGAACTGTTTTCCGTGAGCCGATCGTTATCAGCAATATACCAAGATTAGTTACCAACTGGACTGCACCTATCATCGTTGGCCGGCATGCCTTCGGCGATCAATACCGTGCAACAGATACTGTAATAAAAGGGAAAGGAAAATTGACAATGACATTTACACCAGAAGGTGGTGGAGATGTTCAGACTTTTGAAGTGTACAACTTTAAAGGAGATGGTGTGGCGATGAGTATGTATAATACTGACGAAAGTATAATGGGTTTTGCAAGAAGCTGTTTCAACATGGCATTAAGCAAAAAATGGCCTTTATATCTTTCTACAAAGAATACCATTCTGAAAAAATATGACGGACGATTCAAAGACATCTTTGAAGATATTTATCAGAAAGAATTTAAAACAGCTTTTGAAGCAGCAGGTATTGTGTACGAACACCGCCTGATCGACGATATGGTTGCCAGTGCATTAAAATGGAACGGCAATTTTGTTTGGGCTTGTAAAAACTATGATGGAGATGTGCAGAGTGATACAGTAGCTCAAGGTTTCGGTTCTCTTGGCTTAATGACATCTGTATTAGTAACTCCTGATGGAAAAACAATGGAAGCTGAAGCAGCACATGGAACGGTTACAAGACATTACCGTGACCACCAGGCAGGAAAACCAACCAGCACCAATCCAATTGCTTCCATCTTTGCATGGACAAGAGGTCTGGCTTTCAGAGGTAAGCTGGACAACAATCAGCCTTTGATTGATTTTTGTAATGCATTAGAAGCAGTTTGTATTGAAACAGTAGAGGAAGGGAAGATGACGAAAGATCTGGCTGTTTGTATACATGGCAACAAAGTAAAACACGGCGACCATTATTTATATACTGAAGAATTTCTTGCAGCAATAGATGAAAACCTTCAGAAGAAACTAAATTAATTGAGAACATTTCTGTTTAAGCATCCTGCAGTTACAGGATGCTTTTTTATGCTATAACTTATAGCTTCGTATATTTAGTTGAATAAAGGTTCCTTTAAATGCCCGAAATAAAACCAGAAAAAAAGCTTTCTCCCTGGCAACGAAAAATCCATGAAATAATTTTTGAGGCAGATACTCCTGCGGGTAAATGGTTTGATATTATACTTATACTCTGTATCGGGTTAAGTGTTGCAGCTGTAATGATGGATAGTGTGCAATCGTTGAAAGCAAAATATGGGGACCTCTTATTTTTTGCAGAATGGCTGTTCACCCTACTCTTCACTATTGAATACATACTTCGCCTTATTTCTGTTACGAAACCAAGATTATATGCGTTCAGCTTTTATGGTATTGTTGACCTTTTAGCAATTCTTCCGACTTACATCAGTCTCATATTTACCGGGGGGCATTTTTTAGTTGTTATACGATTATTAAGAATACTCAGAGTATTCCGGGTATTAAAATTAGTACAGTATGTTAGTGAAAGCAAATTATTAGCACAGGCATTAAAAGCAAGCAGGCGAAAAATCACCATCTTTATATTTGTTGTACTCACAATAGTGACCATTCTAGGTTCTTTGATGTACCTGATTGAAGGTGAAGCAAACGGTTTTACCAGTATACCAAAAAGCATTTATTGGGCAATTGTTACACTCACTACAGTTGGATATGGTGATGTTACTCCACAAACAATGATTGGTCAATCTATTTCCGTTATCATCATGCTGTTAGGTTATGGAATTATTGCTGTACCAACAGGTATTGTAACAGTTGAAATGTCAAATACGTTAAAATCAAAAAACAAAGGGGGCATCCGGGCCTGCAGAGGTTGTGGAAAAGACACACATGATGAGGATGCTAAGCATTGTAAATACTGCGGCAAGGAATTATTATAAAAGCTTATTAAAGAAAACGACCATTTCGAAAATCGAAATGGTCGTTTTAAATTTTATATATAGTCCGTTAGATTCTGAAGTGAGCAAAAGCTTTGTTAGCTTCAGCCATACGATGTGTATCTTCTTTCTTTTTGAATGCAGCACCTTCACCTTTAGAAGCAGCTACGATTTCACCAGCTAATTTATCCGACATACTACGACCGTTTCTGTCGCGGCTGTAACGAATAAGCCATTTAATGCTTAATGAAACTTTTCTATCCTGACGAACTTCAGCAGGAATCTGAAAGGTAGCACCACCAATACGACGGCTGCGTACTTCAACACCTGGAGTAACGTTGGCTAAAGCTCTTTTCCAAACTTCATATCCATCTTCACTGGTCTGCTTGGTAACTTTATCCAAAGCATCATAAAAAATATTAAAAGCTCCGCTCTTTTTTCCTTCCCACATAAGGTTGTTTACAAAACGGGTCACCAATTTGTCGTTAAACTTTGGATCCGGAGCTAAAGGGAGTTTCTTGGCTTGTGCTTTACGCATGACTTATAATTTCTTTTTTATTTATTTTCTTTATACCCTTTTAGGATATAGGGGCTTATTTTTTAGCTTTTTCTTTCTTGGTACCGTATTTAGAACGGCTTTGCTTACGGTCTTTAACACCGGCAGTATCCAATGACCCACGAACAATGTGGTAACGTACACCTGGCAAATCTTTTACCCTTCCACCACGGATCAAAACAATTGAGTGCTCCTGCAGGTTGTGACCTTCTCCAGGTATATAGGCAATCACCTCGATTTTATTAGTTAAACGAACCTTTGCTACTTTACGCAACGCAGAGTTTGGTTTTTTAGGCGTAGTAGTATATACTCTTGTACATACACCACGACGTTGTGGACACTGATCCAAAGCCCTTGATTTACTCTTGGCCCTGATAATTTGTCTTCCTTTTCGTACTAATTGTTGTATTGTAGGCATTCTTGACCCTTATTTTTGGGAGGGCAAAGGTAACGGTGAGAGGGTTAATCTCCAAAAAAATGATGATTGATTTTTTTGATATTGAAGGTTTTGGGGATAAAATAACCCCGGCTTTGTTCCTGGGTTAATTACCTATACATAAATAACTTAAAATCAATCTATTAAACTTTCTGCATCCAATTGTATTTATCTTCCCTTCTACCCTCATGGATGTCGGTAAGCCACTTTTTAATCGTTGGGGCTGTTTTCCAATTGTCTACATCAAACTCCATCACAAAATCTTTATAACGAAGTTCCTTTATCATCGAGATGGTTGCCGCTGTTCCTGTTCCAAAAACTTCGTATAGCATATTTGCCTTATAGGCTTCAATTATATCATCTATACTAAGTCTTCTTTCCTCCACAGTAAAACCCATTTCCTGCAACAGCGTTATGGCACTTTGCCTTGTAACACCGTTAAGGATAGTTCCTTGTTCCATCGACGGAGTAATGGCAGTATTTCCAATAATAAAAAAGACATTCATGGTACCACATTCCTGCACATATTTATGCTCAAATGCATCAGTCCATAAAACCTGATCATATCCCTTTTTCTTTGCTTCTGCAGTAGCATACATTGCAGCTCCATAATTACCGGCAGCTTTGGCATAGCCAACACCACCCGGCACAGCTCTTACATATTTTTCTTCTACATAGATCCGCATCGGTGCACTATAATATGGACCAGTTGGACTTAGTATGATCATGAATTTATACGTATCTGATGGACGAACACCAATCAATTCATCCGAAGAAAACATGAAAGGACGGATATATAATGAATGGTCTGGTTTAGATGGAATCCAGTTTTTATCGAGTTCAACCAATTGTCTCATTCCTTCCATAAATAATTCTTCCGGAACAGCAGGCATTTGCATTCTTTCTGCTGATATATTAAAACGTTTAAAATTGTCACTTGGCCTGAATATATGAGCATTGCCATTACTATCCTTGTAAGCTTTTACACCTTCAAAAATTGCCTGCCCATAATGCAATGCTGCCACTGAAGGGCTCAATAATAACGGTTGATATGGTTTTATTTCAATATTTTTCCATTCGCCGTTTTCATAGTCAGCTTCCAGCATATGGTCGGTAAAATACTTTCCGAACGAAAGATTTTCCAGGTTCAGGTCCTTCAGTTTGCTCTGTTCTGCTTTCCTTATTAAAATGTCCATTGCTGCGGTCATAAAGGTTTATTTTTACAGCCCAAAGAAACGAAAAAAAACTAACACCTATTTGTATAAAATATTAACCGCATATGGGACTAAATAATATTGATTTGCCAGCAGTTGTTATAGAACAGTTGTACAATTATTCTCTTATTGGAGATAATGCTGTTGCTGCTAAAAAAACCTCGCCTTCTGCACCTCCAAAAACAGAAACTGTTGTTACAGATGAGAGTAATTCAGCACAGGAATGGAAATCGTTAGGCAACAACAATAAGAAAATATTGATTATTGTGAAATCAATAGAAGCTGTTCATTTACCGGACGATCAATTAACATTTCTTACGGGCATCTTGGGGGCTTGTAATCTTAGTCTGGCTGATGTTGCAATTGTAAATACAAATATATATCCTGAAGTTTCGTATAAAGAATTAACTACATTCTTTGCTTCAAAAGTTGTTTTACTTTTTGACATTGAGCCTGCTGCTTTCGGCTTACCTATGAGTTTTCCTTTTTACCAGATACAGGCATTTTCCGGAAACTCCTTTTTATATTCGCCTTCCTTAAAAGATCTGGAAAATGATAAAATTGAGAAAAGCAAATTATGGGTTTGTCTCAAAAGACTATTCAATTTATAAAGCATCTTTCTTTTATTATTAGTATATTAAGTTTGCCTTAGTATTTCAGGCGTATAAAATTTTAAAAGTTTGAAACTAATATTTGCAACAAACAACCACTACAAAGTAGAAGAGATCAGAGCTGTGCTTGATAAGGGATTAGAAATTGTGACATTAAAAGAAGCCGGGATTGATATTGATATCCCTGAGCCATTTCACACTTTGGAAGAAAATGCTTCGGTAAAGGCAAAAACGATCTACGAAATCACAACCACCAGTTGTTTTAGCGAAGACACTGGTTTGGAAGTTGCAGTACTAAATGGTGAGCCGGGTGTAAAAAGTGCAAGATATGCTGGCGATAACCGGTCATTTGATGCTAATATTGATAAGCTTTTGATTAATTTGGCTGATAAAACAAACAGAACTGCGCAGTTCAGAACCGTAATATCACTTTTCATTGATGGTATTGAAACACAGTTTGAAGGTGTTTGTAAAGGAAGAATTATCGAACACAGAATAGGTGGACAGGGTTTTGGCTATGATCCGGTATTTATTCCTGAAGGATCGACCAAAACTTTTGCCGAAATGGACACAAAAGAAAAGGGTATTTTCAGTCATCGCCGCAAAGCAACCGATAAACTGGTAGCATTTTTGAATAAACTATAATAAACAACTAATCTTGACACCAGAAAGCAACCAAAATATTCCCGAAAGCGACCTAATTACTGGATGCATTGAAGGCAACCGGCGAATGCAGGAAATATTGTATAGCCGATTTTCTTCGAAAATGTATGGCGTCTGTCTTCGATATGCTTCCAATGCTGCTGAAGCTGAAGACATACTACAGGAAGGATTTATTAAGATCTTTAAAAAAATAGACACTTTTCGAAGCGAAGGTTCTTTTGAAGGTTGGGTTAGGCGGATTTTTGTAAACACAGCTATTGAACATTTTCGCCGAAGAAAATATCTGATGCCTGTAACTGAGAAAGAAGAAAATACAATTGAAGGAAAATATATTTCCGTACTGGATGAATTGGCAGAACAGGATATTTTGAACCTGGTACAGGAATTATCGCCAGGGTATCGGACCGTTTTCAATATGTATGTGGTAGAAGGTTACACACATAAAGAGATTGGCGATATACTGGGAATAAGCGAAGGAACAAGTAAATCACAATTATCCAGAGCCAAAGTGATATTGCAGGATATGGTTAGAACTTTTATTGATAAGCACAGAGGTGCAAAAACAAAATAATGAACAGCGGATTTCAAAATAGAATGTATGACTACGAAGTCACTCCACCTGCAGGAGTGTGGAATAAGATCGCTGTTGAATTAGATGATTCGGCTCTT
>JBBSJN010000084.1:0-11418 GCA_038257235.1 Chitinophagales bacterium | reverse complement strand
AATTATTTTGGAATGAAAGACGATGTGCTGGAAATACTGGATCTGAAAAGATATTTATCTCCTTTATCACAACGTGGAATTGAAATGATCTTTATACTTGATGCCTGCCACTCCGGAAACCTGAAAGGCGGTGTGGAAGGTGTGCAGCAAACAGCCGCTGCCTTATCAGCTTCCTGGGGAAAAGAATATAAAATACTTTCATGTCAACCCAATCAACTTTCTCTTGAAAGCAAAGAATGGGGCGGTGGTCGTGGTTTATTTTCTTTACAACTTGAAGAAGGGATGAAAGGCCTGGCTGATAAAAATAATGACGGCAGGATTAGTTTTTCTGAATTACAACGATATATTACCGATCAGGTAGCAACATTCAGCGAAGAAAAGCAAATTCCGGTAGTAACAGGAGATCTAAGCAAACCTTTTGTGATAGTTGATCCGGTTATATTAGCATTATTGAAAAAGCAAAAAGCTGAAAACTATCCTATACTGGCGGTTGCCAATACAAAAGGAAGCGAAGAAAAGTATGTTGATTCACTTGATCCGTCAGACAGAAAAATTTATTTATCCTTTAAGCAAAATCTTGAACACAAAAATCTGATATGGCCAAAAGACACCAATGCACTATTTGATTACAGAGCTTTTATAAAAAGAAATAAAGACAATCCTGTAACACCTTCCATGCGCCGTAATCTTGCAGCGGCTTTAAACGAACGTTTCAATACTATTGTTGGTCCATTGCTGAAAGGAGAAACCAGTTTTTCAACAAGGGATGCATGTTACTACGCCGCAGCAGAATTAGACAGTTGTCTTGCATTATTAGGTGAGCAGCATTATATGTTCCGGAATCTTAAAGCCCGGAAATTATTTATGAATGCAATGTCGCTTATCTGGGCTTTAAGCGAAAATGAATATAATATCAGTTGGAACCCGACCATTGTCAGGGCAATAAAATATCTTGAAGAATCAGCAGAACTGGAGCCAAATGCAGCTTATACATTATCAGCTTTAGGTATCAGCTATAATTTCATGTTTGAATATGATAAAGCAGATAAAGCTTTTCAAAAATACCTGGATCTGAGACCGAATGACATATCAGCTAATTATTCCATGGGGATAATTTATAACAAACTGAAACAATATGATAAAGCAGAAGAAATTTTCGAAAAACTGATTAAAGAGTACCCGGATAACTTATTATTTAAAGAACAACTTGCTAACACCTATACAAACAATGAAAAAAACAAAAAAGCTCTTGCGATAATCGATGAAATGATCGCTTCTGAAGACGGAAAAGCACACGGTTATTTCGACAAAGGAGTTTATTTTTCACGGTTGAGCCAACCCGATAGTGCTGTTTACTTTTATAAAAAGGCAAAACAAGTTAATAGTAACTTTAGTGCCATTAGCGACAATAATATAGGTCATGTATTTTTTGTAGTCAACCAGCTTGATTCTGCCCGTAAATACTTTAATGCCGCTTTGGCCTCGGATAGCACTTATCCTCATGCCCACTTCAACCTTGGAGTTGTTGCAGAAAAAGAGGGCAATCTACGTGAAGCCATGAATCAGTTTATTCAAACGGTTAACTATGCTACCGCTTCACAGGAAGGATTTATTACCAATATGCAGCTCTATTTTGGTAAAACCTATACTATAAACGATAAAATTGCTTATAGTGATTTTAAAAAGAAAGTGTACATCGTAAACATGCAATACAGTTCGTATGTTTCAATATTATATGCATATATCCGTGTACCAGGTTTAATTGACAGTACCGCCAATATCAATAGTGTTTTTGATCTTTTATTTAATTATAAACAGGAAGATGTATGGACATGGTATCATCGTGCCTGCTGGAAGTCATTAGCCAAAGATAAAACAGCCAGCCTTGAAAGTCTTGAAAAAGCGATGAAACTCGGTTTCGGCGATTATTTTATATTAACAAATGATGAAGACCTTGCTTTTATCCGGTCTACTACGGAATTTTCAGCAATGATGAATAAATACTTCCCTGATAAAGGGAAAAAAAATCAGGCTACCCGAAGTCAGTAAAAATCACATTAAAATACCCATTAATGGGTAGAGCTTTTACTTTTAAACAGCTTATTTTTAATTTAAAAGCCAGCAAAATGATTTTCTTTAAACCACCAATTATGAAACTATTTTTTACAAGTATCGCCTTATTAGTATTTACAAATTTTTCTGGGTTTGCGCAGGTACAGGCAAAAGGTCCGGTTAAAAAAGCTTTGGTAATAGGAATAGACAAGTACAACCCTCCTGTAGGGGCAAAAATTTCTACTACATCAGGCAGGGTGGAATGGCCAGAATTAAGTGGCTGTAAAAATGATGCGCTGGCTATGAAGGAAATCATCATGACAAAATTTGGTTATGTTCAGACAGATATTACTGAACTATATGATGCAAAAGCAACAAGAGCTGCCATTCTGAAGGGCATGGAAGATCTACTAAACAACACTCCCGAAAATGGCATTGCTTTAATTTATTATGCAGGTCATGGCAGTTATATCACCAATTCATTATCGAAAGAAGAAGACAAATACGATGAATCAATTGTGCCGTCCGACACATGGAAAGAAGGAGTTGCTGATATAAGAGATAAAGAAATTGCCAGAATGTTTAATCGGTTTGTTGATAAGAAAATAAAACTGACTGCCATTTTCGATTGCTGCCATAGTGGTTCAATGGCAAGAGGCCTTTATCCTGGCAAATCCAGATATATCGGAGGAAGTAATTATGATGTAAAAGATTCTGTAACTGTAATTCCACCTGAAACAAGACCTAACTCCAATATTCTCATCCTATCGGCAGCACAGGATAATGAACCCGCAAAAGAACATCGACTGGATTACAATCAACCCCCACATGGTGCATTTACTTTAGCATTGATTGAAATATTTAAGCAACAATCAGTAAAAGCATCTGTAGAAAATATTTTTAGTGGCATCAGGGCTATGATAAAAGCCTTTGGCAAAACGCAGGAGCCGGTGCTGGCTGGTGATCCTTCACGGTTTAGCGAAACTTTATTGGGCATTGATAAAGGCTTACTTTCCGATAGAATATTTTTCCCTGTCATAGAAATACAAGGCACTAAAATATTTTTACAGGCCGGTTATGCTGCAGGCATTAATCCTGAGAATGAACTTACCGGACAAAATGATACAACCATCAAACTAAAAGTTACTAAGATCACTGGTTTGGGACGTTGCGAAGCAGAATTAATAAGTGGAAAGATTACGGATGTAAAAAAAACCGGACCGTATGAAGTAACCAACTGGGTTAGTAGTAAAGTACCTTTATTAAAAGTCTATATTCCGGAAGGAAGTTTTAGTTATGAAGAATTGGTTAAACAAGCTGCGGTAAATGCCCAATTAAAAAATTCAAACGCAGTTAAGTGGTTTAATGATTTTGAAAAAACAGTGCCGGATGTGACTATTAATTTTTCCGGAGGTAAGGCGATTGCAAATGACTTTGTTACAAGAAATGTAAATACTGTACTCAGGGGATTTAGTGTATCCGAAACAGAAGCTATTGCAAAAGATAAAAATCTCTTTGTAAACTTGTCCGCACCAAAAAAACTAACAGATGCAATTAAAAATAAATTCACTGATTATAAAACTATCCAGTTAGTTAACAATCCTGAAGATGCTCAATATATTTTGTATGGCACTACAGACCATAACAACAATATCGCCTATGGATTGGTAAAAGCTGATATAGCATTAAAGGATAGTCTTGAATCAATGCCTCTTTTCACAAGACCTGTTACATTAGCTGCTAATACGGATGCTGCATACAAAAATCTAACAGATAGTATTTTTGATATTTCCCTTAAATTATCAAAAATAAGGGGTTGGTTAACACTAGTCTCACCGGAAGACGCTACATTTTTCCCTTATCGGCTAGTCATGAGAAATGCCACCACAAAGGCAGAAGTGGACAGCAATGGTGTACAACTTGGCGACAAACTGGATTTAAGTATTGAAGCAACAGAAGATTATCTTGACAGACCCATTGCCAAAAAGTATATTTATGTTTTTACAATTGATGTAAAAGGAAAAATGCAACTGATCTATCCTTTAGCGGCAGAAGGCAGCAATCAGAATAAATTTCCATTAAATAATGAAGAAGGAATGCCACGCAAAAAGCTTTTATTTTTCAACCGACCTGCTACAGCCGCACTTCCCGTGGGCACAGATAACTATTTTTTAATAGCATCACAGGAACCTATTCAGTCGCCGGGACAATTATTTAACCAGGCAGGAGTAAGAGGCACACCCAAAGGACAAAAAAATTCTTTATCAGCATTGTTAGAAATGGGTAACGAATCAAAAGCAAGAGGTTTGGATAATACTACACCTGCAAACTGGAATCTTATAAGGCTGGCTGTAAAGGTTACACATAAAAAATAATCATTACAAATTTGATGATTGCTGACCTAAATTTTAAGAATTATTAAAACAGTAATTTTAGAGAAATAACTGTTTTATGAGGCTATTAATTTTTAAGATTTTATTTATCGTATTTTCCTCAATTTCAACGGGACTAGCTCAAACAAGTCTGGATGATCAAGCCAGAATGTATGCAATTATTCAGGATCAGATTCATACACTATTCTACTCCAGAGGCATGTCGGATGGTGAAATCAGGCCTATGCTTGAAGAATTTAAAAGTAATAATATTCTTTCGGATGAGGGACTTGCAGATATTTTGAATAAGCTATACCCTTCAGATAAAGGAATTGGAATTATATTCTATTTTTTTAATTCGGACACCCTCCATCGCATATTTCTTATCCCCGGTCAGGTGATAGACAAGGCAATGATTAGTATCACAAAAAAAGAAATCCTCCAACTATCAAAAGAGATAAATCTAAGCTTAAACTTATACCAAACAGCCAGTAACCGAACTCCTAAAAAAAGAGGTGTAATTCTTGAAAGTGATTCAACACAGATACCTATTTCGTTAGACAGTATCATTCAAAAGGCTACCAAATTATTAATACCAGCTGCTTTCAATGAAACTTATAGACATCTTTTGATTATTCCTGCATTAAACATTGGTACAATTCCATTTTCCTTATTAAAACCATATCAGAATAATGAATTACTAATTGACAAATGTAGTTTTACCATTGTGCCCAGCCTTATAGATCTCATAAGCCTACGAACAAAATTATTATATAAAAATGGTTACAAAATAAACATGAATGAAAAATTTGATATTGAATTGAATAAAAAAATAGAAAAGCAAAATATTTTTCCTGAAAAGGCAATTTTTATCAGCAATCCTGCTTATCCAAAAAATACAGATTTTATTTTTCCCGATCTTCCGGGTGCCCAACAAGAAGTTGCAGTTGCAAAGACTTTAGTAAAAAATTCAAAAGTATTCGAGCAAAAAAAAGCAACGAAGGATAGTATTCTTAAATATTTAAGAAAAGCCGATCTTGCCTATTTTGCTACTCATGGTCTAGCAAATGATGAAAACCCGATGGAAAAAAGTTTTCTTGTATTAAGTGGAAGTAATCCCTTTCTTACTGCCAAAGAAATTATGAATTTCCGAAATACTGATAGCTTATATGAAGGGTTCCCTGCATTAATAATCTTATCAGCTTGCCAAACTGGTTTGGGTAAAACTTTAGAAGCAGGTGTAGCAGGATTAGCTAGAAGTTTTTTACTGGCGGGCAGTAATCATGTTATCATGAGTTTGTGGAATGTAGATGATCAGGCAACCGCCTATCTGATGAATAGGTTTTTATATCATCTCAAGCAATTAAATCCATTTACACCTTCAGAACCCTTAAGATTAGCGATGCTGGACACAAGAAAAAAATTCCCCTCTCCTGTTCAATGGGCAAGTTTTTCATTATTTGGTATTGATTTTTAAATACTTTCTCTCCCAAAACAAAAAGGCTACGAATTTTCGCAGCCTTTTCTTCAACTAAATATTATGTTATGGATTCAACGTCCATGTGTATTGATAACCAGTATAAGTGCTTTTTGGTCCCCAATACAAATAACTTCCGTCATCAAACACCGCTTTAGCATAAAGTTTATTGGTACCTGGAATAGCCCATGTAATTTTTTTCTCCCAAGGGGCTACAGTACCACGATAATTACCATTTACATAAATGTCAAGATAATAACCTGTCCAGTTGTCTATTACTACATCGCTGTAATTAGGTCCATACAAATCACCCCTGGATTTTTCTTCTATAACCGGCTTATCTTTTATATTAACTGGTTTTTTTAATGCAGCAGCTTCATCAGAAGGTGTAATAGGTGAAGAACTTATTGTCTCTTTTTTAAGATCGGGTTTTGTTTGTGCATTGGCTGTAAAGCCAAGGCCGATTACCATTAAGGCGGCGAAAAGAAATAGTTGCTTTTTCATGATTTCAATTTTTTTAATTGTTTAGGGTGTTTATTTTAACCGGAAAAAAAGAATATCTTTTATTCTGATTTCAAGGCTAAGTTATTACAAAGTTTTCCGAAAACAGTACCCATTAATGGGTATTTTTAGATTAGCCTTTCCCGTTGCCAACATATATTTTTATTTGTAACAGAAATTCGTCTTTTTAGTACTTTCACCCAATGAATTCTCATATCCCCTTAGCCGAACGAATCCGCCCAAGCTCTATTGATGAGCTACTGGGGCAGGATCATCTTGTTGGTTCAGGCAGCATTCTCCGAAAGGCAATAGAAAACGGAAAAGTACCTTCCATGATCTTTTGGGGACCGCCGGGCACCGGCAAAACAACCATTGCAAATATTATCGCCAATTCTTTAAATGTTCCGTTCTTTCAATTAAGTGCCATTAGTGCCGGCGTAAAGGATGTTAGAGAAGTGATTGAACAGTCAAAATCAAAACCAGGAGCTGTTTTATTTATTGATGAGATCCATCGCTTTAATAAAGGACAGCAGGATGCTTTGTTGGGTGCTGTTGAAAAAGGAATTATTACATTAATTGGTGCCACCACAGAAAACCCATCTTTCGAAGTAAACAGTGCCTTGCTGAGCCGCTGCCAGGTGTATGTATTAAAGTCATTAAATGAAGAGCAATTAGTGAAGCTGCTGCAAAATGCTATTAATAAAGATGAAATACTGAAAACAAAAAAAATAAAGCTGGAAGAAACCGCAGCTCTTATCAATATTTCCGGAGGAGATGGAAGAAAGATATTGAACCTTCTTGACATTGTATCTGATTCTTTTTCATCTACCGGCCCTTTAGCGATTACGGATAAGATGGTTATAGAAGTTGCTCAAAAAAGAATTGCCTTGTATGATAAAAGCGGCGAACAGCATTATGATATTATTTCAGCCTTTATAAAATCAGTAAGAGGAAGTGATCCCAATGCAGCAATTTACTGGCTGGCCCGAATGATTGAAGGCGGAGAAGATGTAAAATTTATTGCCCGGCGATTAGTTATTCTGGCAAGTGAAGATATCGGCAATGCGAATCCAACAGCCCTTGTAATGGCCAATACATGTTTTGATGCAGTAAATAAAATAGGTTACCCCGAAGCAAACATTATCCTGTCGCAATGCACTACCTACCTTGCTTCTTCGCCAAAAAGCAATGCGGCCGTTGCTGCAATAGGGGGGGCTTTAGCTGCAGTGAAGAAACATGGTGACCTTCCAGTTCCACTACACATACGGAATGCGCCAACCAAATTGATGAAGAATATGGACTATGGAAAAAATTATGAATATTCGCATAGTTATGAAAGCAACTTTTCTCCGCAAGAATATTTACCAGAAGTAATTGCAGGAACGAAGTTTTATGAACCAGGGAAAAATGCAAGGGAAGAAGAACTCAGAAAATTTTTAAAAACCCTCTGGAAGAATAAATACAATTATTAATCTACAAGTCATTATGTCTGATATTAAATGGATTTTTAAAAAATTTGAAGAACTAATTCCTTCCGAACTATATGCCATTATGCAGTTACGTAATGAAGTATTTGTGGTTGAACAGAATTGTGTATATCAGGATGCAGATAATAAAGACTCTCTCTCTTTTCATCTAATGGGATGGACTCAACAAAAACTCGTTGCCTATACCCGCATCCTGGCACCTGGCATTGCATTCGAAGAAGCTTCCATTGGTCGTGTAGTTACTTCACCTTCTGTAAGAAGAACAGGTATTGGAGTTGAATTAATGAAAGCCTCCATTTCAAAAACAACTGAACTCTTTGGCAACCTTCCTATCAGGATTGGAGCACAACTCTATCTTGAAAAATTTTATACCACATTAGGTTTTAAAAAGGCAAGCGATACTTATCTTGAAGACAACATCCCGCACATAGAAATGGTAAGACCATAAGCTATTTTCGTAAAATCACTAAGTAGTTGAACTTTTTTTGAATTCATTTATTCAAAAAATTAACTAAACATTCGTCCGGTACTCACTTCAATCTCTACTTTAGTAGCGAGAAACCAATATTCGAAAATCTGAAATCCAATACCAATGAGAACAAGTGTACAAACAGTACGGCTGTCCGTACTTATTTTTTCAATCCTATTTTTTAATTTAAATTCATCTTCACAATCGCTAACCGTAGCTAATGGAAAGATAGAGTTTGGACTAGGGCTAGGTCCTATGTTTTTCCTGGGCGATCTGGGCGGTAGTGCTGGAGTAGGAAAAACCTTTGTAAAAGATGTTGACATGCCTCTTACAAAAGTCAGCAAAGGCATTTTCCTTAATCTATACCCAACAGAATGGTTAGGCCTGAGGCTTGCCGGTAATCTCGGCTACCTGCAGGGTGATGATGCTCAAGCACCGAATAAAGGTGGTGCTGAAAGATTTCGGCTGAAAAGAAATTTGAAATTCGAATCGAAAATCACCGAAGCTTATGCAGCATTAGAGCTTTATCCTACTGTTTTCTTTGAACAATATGATGGATTGGCACATAAGTTAAGACCCTATGTAGTGGGTGGTGTGGGCCTTTTTCATTTTAATCCAAAGGGTGAATATATTGAACCAGGCGGAACTACAAGAATGGTAGAATTAAAACCACTTCGTTTAGAAGGTCAAGGCTTTGCAGAATACCCTGACCGTAAAGAATATTCGCTTACACAAAAAGAATTATTGATTGGTGGTGGCGTTAAATTTTACCTTACCGAATCTATGTATGTAGGTTTTGAAATTCTGCATAGAAAAACGTTTACCGATTATATGGATGATGTAAGCACAAAATATATTAACCCGGCGCTTTTTAATAATTATCTGTCTTCTTCTGATGCTGCCATAGCCCGTCAACTATATTATCGTGAAAACATTTTGCAGCCAGGCCAAAGCCGCCCTAATCCTGTAGTCAACGAACAAAGAGGCGATCCTAAAGAAAACGATGCCTTTTTCTCAAGTATCTTACGGATGGGATGGCGTTTAAATGGAGCTAACTCACCAACAGGAAGAGCTAAGCGACAATTAAAATGTCCTGTTTACTATTAAACCGAATACCACCTTGCAATCAATATAAACCTAAATCCGAACCACATGAAACAACAAGTACCCAAAAACCGGCTTAAAGTAATAATGGCTTTAAGTGTTTGCACAGGATTGATTTTATCGCAACCTGCATTGGCAGAAAGTAAACCCTATATCAGTCTGGGCGAATTTAAAACCGGTGAAAAAATTCCCGTAAATACAAAATTCAAAACAAAACTATTTTCTTCGAAGAATAACAGTGCTGTAAAAATCTATCCAGATTTTATTAAAAGAGAGATGCATGTAATTGCAAAAGATACTAACAAGGAAGTTGTAGACTTTTTTGTGTTCGACATTCAGGGCACACTGATCTTTCATAAAAAAATGAAAGCCAAAGACCATGAGACCCTGAAAAATTTCAATAGGGGAAAATATATTTACCGTGTATTTACAGGCGATGAAGAAACTGCCGCCGGTGAACTGGAATTCCGCTAAACAATACTATTATAAACGTAGTCCCGAAAAGCAGCAGGGAGCTTAATAAAATCTAATACCCGGTTGAAAAAACCTGATCCGTTCTCTATTGGTACTCTCTAATTTGTATAAATTTTATTAAACACTCTCTGCCTTGCTTGCGGGCAGAAAAGCCGGAAGCTTTTCTTTCAATTTGAGCTCTTTTATTCGTCATAACTAAGAAACCCGTACTGGCAGGGAAATTGTTTTAATCAATATCCGGTTGAAAAACCCAGCAATCCTGGAGAACCTGAAGATTTTTGCAATCATTTCCTGCCTTTACATACGGGTAATTCTATTCCGGTTACTCACCCCAAAGTATTATTTACTAAGCCTTGTTATTAAACAGTTTAAAAAAACTGTACTTCAACCGTGCGGATTATAAAAAAGAATCCTATATTAGTTTTATATTTCTACATCAGGGTTACCTGAACCCAAAAATCAGGGGCGAATGCCGAAAAGCCATACGAGTAGGTACAACCAAATCAACCAACTTTATTATGGAAAATTTAGGCTTTCACAAAACAAAATTGTATTCTTTAATCCTCGCCGGTGTAGCATTCATATCTCTTCTTCTACCATGGATTTCTGTATCTGCCGGAGGTTTTGGCGGAGCTTCTAAAAATGGTTTTGGCGGCTGGGGACTTCTTGTTTTACTCGGTATTGGTGCTGTTGCTGCTGCTTGTTTTATGGGCAACAAAGCATTAACCTTTGATGACATGGGAAGAAAACTTGTTCTAGGAGGCTTCGGCGCAATTGCAGGAGGCGCAGCCATTTACCTGATTAGAATATTCACAATGGGTGGCGGAAAATATGGCGGAATTGTAAAAGTATCTCCAGGTCTTGGACTTTTCTTAGGTTTAGTTGCAGGTGCCATTGGTCTATTACTACTATTAGGAATCATTAAAGTGCCAAAAAGCATTGATGATAAAGTAAAATAATCAATTGAAAGTTTTTTATACTAAAAACCTTTCAATTGAAAGGTTTTTAGTATAATTATGCTAACCTAATCCAACTCTGCTTTCAAAAACTCCGCCGTATAACTTTCTTTATTCTTGATTAATCCTTCCGGCGTTCCTTCATACAAAATTCTTCCGCCTCCATCGCCACCTTCCGGTCCTAAGTCAATAATGTGATCGGCTACTTTTATCACATCCATATTATGCTCAATTACCAATACAGTATTCCCCCTGTCAACCAACCTGTTCAATAAATCCAACAAATGCTGTATAGCATCAAAATGCAAACCTGTTGTTGGTTCATCCAATATATAAAAGGTTTTTCCTGTATCCTTCTTACCAAGTTCGGTAGAAAGTTTTACCCGTTGCGCTTCTCCCCCACTTAATGTTACTGCAGACTGTCCCAATGTGATATAACCCAAACCAACTTCTTCTAATACTATTATCTTTCGATAGAGATAGGGAACATTCTGAAAAAATTCTACGGCTTCTTCCACTGTCATTT
>JBBSJN010000083.1:0-11500 GCA_038257235.1 Chitinophagales bacterium | reverse complement strand
TGAGGCGCATATCAGAATGCTTATTGAGCAAACATTGGAAGAACTGGAAGATGAAGGAGTTGAATTTTTTACTGCTGATAACGGAGAGTCTGCATTACAATTAATTAAGGATGAAAAACCTGATATGGTTTTTCTGGATGTAATGATGCCCAAAATGAACGGGATGGAAGTTTGCCGTCAGGTAAAACAAGAATTAAAATTAGAAGGAGTATTTATAATCATTTTGACCGCCAAGGGACAGGAATTGGATAAACAAAAAGGCCAGGAAGTTGGTGCAGACGTTTATTTAACCAAACCATTTGATCCCGAAGTATTATTGAACAAAGCAAAAGAAGTATTAGGCATTGACAGCTAAAAAGATCTATAATAATTATGGCCAAAGTATCCTTGAAGCATATCATAGGAAGTAAAAAAGAATTGTATAAAGTTGTAGCCGCATTGATTTCGCAGCTTAACACAACAGTTTGGATTGAAGATGAAACAGGAAAGGTATTATATGGAGAAAAAAATAATACCAATCATTCCTCCTACCCTGTTATACTGGATGAAGAAATTGTTGGGTACGTAAAAGGTGATGAAAGTGGTGAAATAATTGCCAGCCTTTTGACAGAATTAATACTCAAAGAGGCAGAGAAAAAAAATCTAGGAAGTGAAGTATTGAACCTATACCAGGAAATCAATGTCATTTTTAATTTCACAGAAACGTTAACACAAACAATTGAACCAGATATTATCGCCCGTTTAACACTCGAACAGGCAATTCATTCCGTAAATTCTCAAAGTGGAGTAATCGTTCTTTGGGATGAAGAAAGTAAAGAACTTCAGATACCTGCTGTATCAGGTGAATCATTGTTCAATGAAAAAAATATTAGTAGCAATGCTGCTCTTCTTTTAAGAATTGGATTAAGTGGCCAATCTGAGATCATGACTGATATTTCTATTCTAAAAGAAAAAGGGATCATTAAAGAAAGTGTACAATCCATAGTGTACGCAGCGATGAAAGTAAAACATCGCATCATGGGTGCAATCATTCTTGCGGGGAATAGTGTTGATCAGTTTTCGGCGGGTCATCTGAAATTATTAGTTACGTTAGCACTTCAATCTTCTGCCGCCATTGAAAGTGCCCTTCTTTATGAAAAAAATATCCGTGAAGTACGAGAAAGAGAAGAAGCTGTATTAAAATTGCATGAATTCACTAAAAAGTTTGTTCCCAATGAGTTTATACGTTCACTAGGAAAAGATGTACTGACGGATGTAAAACTAGGTGACCTGGCAGAAAAAATTGTAACTGTTTTATTTACTGATATAAGAGATTTCACTACGCTATCAGAGAAAATGACACCGGAAGAAAATTTTCGGTTTGTATCTTCTTTCAATGCAAGATTAGGACCTGTTATCAGATCACACAATGGGTTTATCAATCAATATCTGGGAGACTCGATCATGGCCATTTTTCCAGCCAATGCCAATGATGCATTGGCAGCAGCTATCGACATGCAAAAAGCTGTGCATGCATTAAATAAAGAAAGAGCTGAAACCGGCTTAACTCCAATTAAAGCGGGTATTGGCATGCATACAGGACCGCTCATCATGGGAATTACGGGTGATGAGCATAGATTGGATGCCTGTACTATTTCCGATACAGTAAATACTGCTGCAAGAATTGAAAGTCTTACAAAATATTATAAATCGCCGCTGTTATTAAGCGAAGAAACTTTTCTGGAAATTAAAGACCAGCAACATTTCCATGTACGTCATCTCGGTGCTGTCCGTTTAAAAGGAAAAAATAAATTATTAAATATCATTGAATGTTTTGATGGCGCAGATAAAAATGAATTTAACAATAAAATAAAAACATTATCTGCTTTTACTGAAGCTATGCTTTGCTATAATGATCAGCAATTCGAAAAATCAATCAACTTATTTCAGACAATTATTGAAACAGACCCATTGGATCAGACAGCACATCATTTTATGCACAATGCCAATAAATACCTTCGGGATGGGGTTCCTGAAAATTGGACCGGAGCAGAGGAAATGATGAATAAATAAATAGCGTTTATTTCATCCGGATTGAGTTTTAGAGATTCATCTTTATAAATTTACCGGCTCAATTCCGCTTCTTACCGAATATTAATGTGTTTGTACCCATTTTCGCTTGACCATCCACAATTCCCCATTTAGTTTTGATTAAAATTTAAAAGACATGAGTGACGATTCTGAAAAAAGAAGAAATGACCGATGGGAAAGGCGTCAACAACGCTGGAAAACAAAAATGGAATTTGGTGGGGGCAACAGTAATGTTTGGACGGGTATATTTATTCTTTTAATCGGTGTTGCTGCATTAATTAGAGTTTCTGTTCCGGATCTTCCTAACTGGTTATTTAGTTGGAAAATGTTTTTAATAGCACTTGGCTTGTTCATTGGATTCAAACATGGATTTAAAGGACCGGCCTGGATGATTTTAATATTAATAGGCAGTGCTTTCCTTTTAAGAGATATGTATCCTGAATTGCCGATACGTCAATATATATGGCCTTCCATATTAGTACTGGTTGGTGCTGTGATGATACTGAGACCGAAAAGAAGTTATTGGGAATGCGACGATTCAAAAAAAACCCCCAGACAACATAGTGCTGGAATAGAGGAAGCTACGGTTATTGATGAATCCAGAAATCATAAAGAGGATTATTTAAACAGCACTTGTATTTTCAGTGGTTCCAAAAAAATTATCATTTCAAAAAATTTTAAGGGTGGCGAAGTAGTAACTGTTTTCGGCGGTACAGAAATTGATTTTTCGCAAGCAGATATGGGCAAAGCAGTTACCATGGAAGTTACTTGCATCTTTGGTGGTACTAAATTAATCATCCCTTCCAACTGGGAAATAAAATCTGAGGCAGTAATGATATTTGGTGGTATTGAAGATAAAAGAAGAATGCAAACCATTACAGGGCAACCTGAAAAAACGTTGATATTAAAAGGAACTGTCTTATTCGGCGGCATTGAAATTAAAAGTTATTGATTGGCATAGCTGACCAATAACTAACCCCGCCTGACCAACATAAATAAATTAAAGTAGTCGGGCAGGCATAAACCAACAATTATGAACTGGTATCTTTCAAAGATGATTTTTCAAATCATTTGCGGGGATGGAAATCATTCCGCTCAATTTGATGAACAACTCAGATTGATTACTGCTGCAAGCAAAGAAGAGGCCTTTCACAAAGCACAAACACTTGGAGCAAGGGAAGAAGAAATATTTTTTAATCAGGAACAACAATTGGTACAGTGGAAATTTATCAGTATCAGTGAGCTGTATCAATTGACAGACTTAATTGACGGCGCCGAACTATATTCAAGAATTGATGAAAAAGAAAATGCAGAGCTCTACCTTCAGATGATCCATAAAAAGGCTGAGCTTATTCGCTTCGGTAATGCTCATGAACTTTTGAATCTTGCATAATTATCATGTCTAACTCTCCTTTATCCATAACAAGATTCAGAATAATCTTTATCATTTGCTGGCTGGTAATGGTAGCCGACCATATCATAGTACTGCATTTTTTTGGCTTACCCTGGCAAGCAGCAATTATTGATGGTGCAATCAGCAATTCATTATTGTTATTGGCCTGTATTTTAATAATGCATACACTAAGGTATTATCTTCCCCGTGGCACACAGTATATTAATATATTTTCCATCTGTTTATTTCTAACCATTATCTGGCTCGTACTGACAAAACTTTTACTGAAACTTGCCCTGGAGCATTATTCCGGTTATAGTGAATTATTGCAACAATCATTGTCTATTCGGTTCAGTATATCATTCCTGCTACTCGGATGTGTTACCATGATTAGCATTTTATGGTTTAACCAACTGGAGCAAAAAGAATTTGAAGAAAGAAAAACGGACGCAGAAAAGTTAGCAAAAGAAGCAGAACTATTTAAACTACGCCAGCAATTGCAACCACATTTTTTATTCAATAGCTTAAACTCTATAAATGCCTTGATAGGAAGCCGACCAGAAGAAGCCAGAAAGATGGTGCAGCAATTATCTGACTTCCTGAGAGGCACTATCAAAAAAGAAGAGGCACAATGGGTAACATTGCAGGAGGAGCTGCAATACCTTCAATTGTATCTTGATATTGAAAAAGTAAGATTTGGAAACCGGCTTACAACAGAAATAAATATAGACGAGAACAATTTTCAGTTAAAGTTACCTGCTTTATTACTTCAACCGATTGTAGAAAATGCTATTAAATTTGGATTGTATGACACAACAGGTGAAACCTTGATTCAATTGTATGCCAGCAAGGAAGAGAATAATTTAGTTATTAAAGTTACAAACCCTTACGATCCGGAAACATCTTCGCCAAAACAAGGTGCAGGATTTGGATTGAAATCGATACAAAGACGTTTGTATTTATTATTTGCAAGAACTGACCTGCTGAATACGGACGCAAAAGAAAATATATTTACAACCATAGTAAAAATTCCGCAAGGATAATGATATGAGTAAAATAATAATAATTGACGACGAACCATTAGCAAGAAGCATTACCAAAGAATACCTGCAAAAACATCCTGACCTGGAACTAATGCAGGAATGTAATGATGGCTTTGAAGGCTTAAAAGCCATCCAGGAACACCAGCCTGATCTGATATTCCTTGATATCCAAATGCCAAAAATTACCGGCTTTGAAATGCTTGAATTGATTGAACAGCCTCCTTCGGTCATTTTTACAACGGCATTTGATGAGTATGCTATCAAGGCTTTTGAAGCACATGCAATAGATTACTTATTAAAGCCTTTTAACCAGGAGCGGTTTGATAAAGCTATCGCCAAATGGAAAGAGCAAAAAGCTAATAGTACTGAAAAAGCTACCCAGGAATTATTAGAATCGGCTTCTCAATCCCCTTCACAAAACCAGCGGATTGTAGTTAAGAACGGTAGCAAAATAAAAATCATTCCTGTGCATGATGTGCAATATTTAGAAGCGGCAGATGATTATGTAAAGATTCATACATCAGAAGGATATTTTTTGAAGAACAAAACGATGACACATTTTGAAAATACATTAGACAAACTACAGTTTGTCCGGTCACATCGATCCTATATTGTAAATGTGCAGCAGATTACAAGAATTGATCCGTATGAAAAAGATAATCACATTGCTATCCTTCGATCAGGAGTAAAAGTACCTGTAAGCAGAAGTGGCTATGGAAAGCTGAAAGAGGTACTGGGACTATAAGCAACAGCAATAATTATCTAACTATCTTCATTTCGAATACATAGCAAAGCCAATTTGATCCTAAGTACATTCCTTTTGAGCTCCAGGGAGAATAAGTTGTTGAGAAATAAAGTGTTTGTTGCGGGTAATCCGGTGAAGCATACTGGTAACACATGGCTTTAGTCGCATGATAAAAAAAGGAATCGATAAGAGTAAATTTTTTTATTGCAAAATCATTTATTAACTCATCGCTCAACTCTTTGTTGTGTATGATTTGAGTTATTCGCCAATCAGCACCCGGGTCAGTAGAAAAATAAACGGTTGAAAGCGGAACAATAATTTCCATCCTAGTTGAATCAAATATGGCTGATTTATTTACACTGACATACTCCCCTTTTTTCGGATAAAAAAACTGACTGTTGAACTTCTTCATAAATAGTTGAACACAGGAAGCATCACTGCAATTTTGCAAACGTATAAGATCCTCAGCTTCCAGCATACTTTTTACTATAACATTTGCTGGAGTCTGTTCCGGCTGTGCATCATTATTGTTGGATTTTCCTGCACAGCCACCGAGCAGTAAAAATGCTGACACAGCTAATGAAATTAAATAATGTAGTCTCATAATGTTCAATTCGGTTTGTCAATTAGTTTGCTACAACTATATTAGTGCTTATGCCTTCTCTTAATTATGCCACCAGAAGCTTCTTTTATTGTATTGGCAAATACAAAAGCCTTGGGATCTACATCATGTACAAGATTATTTAGCTTTCTTAATTCTAGTCTTGATATTACAGTGAAGATGATATCACAGTCAGCACTCACATCAAAGTTTCCAGGCAAGAACCCTCTTTCGCCTTTATACACTGTAATAGCTCTGCCCAGTTTATTTACCAGTTCATATTTAATCGCTTCACTTTCGCCAGAAATAATTGTAACGCCGGTATGAGCTTGTAAACCTTCCACTACGTAATCAATACTTCGGGTAGCGGCAAAATAAGTAAGGATTGAATACAGCGCTGTTTCCACTCCATATCGAATTGCTGCTATAGTAAAAATAAAAATATTGATACCCATAATTATCTCTGTGATCGTAAACGAAGTTCTCTTCAAGGTATACAATGCAAAAACTTCAATCCCATCCAATGCAGTACCGGCCCTCATCACCAATCCAACACCAATTCCCAGAAAAACACCTCCAAAAATTGATATCAATAATTTATCTTCTGTTAACGCATAGTCTGGAACAATAATAAGTGCTACTCCCAGTAAAATAACACTTATAAACATTTTCAGAGCGAAATTTTTGCCTACAGAAAAATAACTGACGATGATCAATGGTAAGTTAAATAATACAATAACAATTGCCAGGTTGAAGTGGTATATTTCATGCACTAATAAAGACAACCCTGTAACACCGCCATCAAAAAAGTGATTCGGCACCAAGAAAGCTTTTAAAGCAAAACTTGCAAGTACAACACCGCATACAATAAAGAGAGCATCCTGAATTACTTCTGACACGGTGAGTTTATGTGTATGACTTTGCATTGCCTTTACAGAAGATTTTATTTTCGTAAGCACCGTGCTCTTCAATTCATCCCTTTCCTGTCTGGCAGTTGCGGTAAAATAATTATGTGTTGCCAAAAAATCTGCCTGCTTTATTTGCCATTCTGCTTTTGTTTTTACAAAACCTGTTTTCTTAAACTCTGCAAATAACTTTTCCGCATACGAACCATATTCTTTGGTTCCCAGATAGTATAAGTCTGCATCACAAAGATATTTTGCCAGTTCTCCCTTCGGTGTTTGTGGAAGCTTTGTAGCCATTATCATGCTACAGATAAGTTCTATCTCGTCATCATTATAATTATAATCCGGCAGGTATTTTTTTGCAAGCTGACAGGAGAGTTCTTCATGTCGTTGATGATTTTCCAAAAAACCTGCATCATGAAAAAGTGCCGCAGTCTTAAGCAGAATCAAATCTTTTGCTGAAACATTTTCAATTACAGCCAGATGTTCTGCTGCTTCAATCACATTCTTTGTATGCTGAGCATTGTGATAAGTTAACCAGGAAGGCAACTCCTTTTCCAGCTTCGGCATTAAAAATATATACGCTTTTTCGTATTGCATTATTAAAATAACTGGTAAGGAATTAATCCATCACTTCATAGATAGTTTGAGGAGATGATTTATGTTTCAAACTTACCTCGCCTACTTTGACACAATTAAATGATTCTTTAATCTTATTGTATGCATTCTCATTTATAATAATCTGTCCGGGGTTTGCAGCCGACTGTAATCGTTGGGCTACATTTACAACATCACCAATTACTGTGTAATCTAATCTTCTCAGGTTAGCAGACCCAATATTTCCAGAAATCATTTCGCCGCTATTAATACCAATTGATACTTTAGGAGTAAATTTCACACTCTCTGATAAAGAGGGCAATTTTTCAATCTGGCTTCTTACAGCCAGACAAGCATCCACAGCCCTGTCAAGATGAAATTCGTTACGAAAAACTGCCATGATAGCATCGCCGATAAATTTGTCAACATATCCTTCCTGAGCAAGAATTTCCTTTACAATAACATCAAAATAATTATTCAGCAGTTTTACAACATTGTCTGGTGTTTCATTTTCACTGATGGAGGTAAAACTGCAAATATCAATAAAAGCCACAGTCGCTTCAATTGTTTCATTGGCAGATAATGAGGTTTCAAATTCTCTGCTTCCCATAAAATTCAATACTGTTTCATCTACATACATCTTGAGAATATTATTCTCCTTTATGGCTATCATTGTCTCCCGCATCTGCTTTACATGCTTTAGCGTTTTTTCCATCGTCAATTCAAGGTCTTCAAAATTTACCGGCTTGGTTATAAAATCGAAGGCACCGCGGTTCATTGCTGTACGAAGATTTTCCATATCACCATAGGCAGAAACAATTACTGACTTCAACAAACTATTCTGCTCACTCAATTTAGTAAGCAAAGTCAACCCATCCATCTCGGGCATATTAATGTCGCTTAATATGACATCCACATCGTCATGCAGTGCTAGTTGCTCCAATGCATGTTTTCCGTTAGTAGCGAAAACAAATTCGTACTTATTCTCCCGTATTTTTTGCCTGAATTTTTGTTTGATGAGCACTTCGAGATCTGTTTCGTCATCAACCACTAAAATTTTTGCCATTACTGAATTGCTTTTAATTTTTCCTTTAGTAAAGAAAATTCAACCGGTTTGGTTAAAAAATCATCAGCACCCAATTGCATTGCTGTATCATAATTCTCTTTATCGCCATAAGCTGTTATCATCATTACCAAAGGTGGCGGAGCATGGTATTTCTCTTTAATCTTACCCAGCAAATCCAGTCCACTCATACCAGGCATATTAATGTCCGATAAAATTAATACCGCTTCATGATTATTCTGATTAAGATAAATTAGTGCTTCTTCTCCAGAAAAAGCAAAAACGAACTCAATCTCCTTGTTTTTGATTTCCTTTCTGAAACGTTGTTCAAAGAGGATTTTTACATCCTGTTCATCATCTACAACTAAAATTTTCATAACTAACTTTTGGGATTTGGTAATTTAATAGTAAAAGTTGTTCCTATTCCTTCCGATGAAGATACTGTAAGTGTTCCATTATGTGCTTTTACAATGTCAAAACTTAAAGATAATCCTAATCCAGTTCCTTTACCCGTAGGTTTAGTTGTAAAAAAAGGTTGAAATATCTTGTCTTTGATTTCTTCAGGCATGCCATTTCCATTATCACTTATACTGATTGTTATATTTTCAGCATTTTTTTGGGTATGGATAGATACGGTTGGTTCATATCCGGCTGGATGGCTTTTCTTTTTCTTTTTCTCATCCACAACGTAAAATGCATTCGTAAACAAATTCAGAATTACTCTGCCAATATCCTGTGCTACCACATTAACTTTTCCAATATTAGAATCAAAATTTGTTTCAAAATTTGCGTTGAATGATTTGTCTTTTGCCCGAAGGCCATGATAACTTAAACGTAAATATTCATCACACAAAGCATTAATATCTGTTGCTTCTTTTACACCAGTGCTTCTTCGGCTGTGCAGCAGCATGCCTTTTACAATGGCATCGGCTCTTTTGCCGTGGTGATTTATTTTTTCTTCGTTTTCAATTACATCTTTTGCTATAGCCTTCACATCAGCATAATTTCCTTTATCCAGTTCCTCATTCATTTCAGTCAACAGCTCTTTATTTACTTCAGAAAAATTATTCACAAAATTCAACGGATTTTGAATTTCATGGGCTATACCTGCAGTGAGTTCTCCCAAGCTGGCCATTTTTTCTGACTGGATCAGTTGTTTTTGAGTGACTTTTAAATTTTCTAACGTTAGCTCCAGTATTTTCTTTTCTTCATTGATCAGTACTGCCTGCTCTTCAGATTTTTTCAAGTCAAGGAATCGGGTATACATCAACCCGAAAACACTTGCCAGTCGTATCATTATATCAGTCTCTTCACTGGTTAGTTCTTTATTTGCAACGACATTAATTGTACCGGCTGAAAAAAAGAAAGAATAAAAAAATTCACTAGCCATGTTTTCCTTCCAGGAGAGTATGTCTATAAATGTTGACATGGTTTTATAATACTGAAACTGATTTGCCCCTTCCAGTATAGTTAATACAAAAGGCTGGAGAGATTCTCTTGCTTCCACAATATTTTCAAAAACAGGGTGAACCTGTACATTGATGTAGTCAAGAATAAAAAATAATCGACCATCATCTGAAACAGATGTGATCCAGAGTTCGATAGCATTATTTTCATCATCAAAGATTCCAATTCCTGTACGGATAGCATTAATCTTTAATTCTTTCAATTGCTGAAAAAGTATAGTCGATGTTTCTTTAAGCTCCGAACTGCTTCGCATATCCAGAGCTTTTACCCTTATCTTTTCCAGTGTTATTTCAACATCAATTTCCCGGTTTTTCAATGAAAGTTCTTTGGTTAACCTATCAACTTCCATTTCGAGAAATGATGTTCTTTCATTCGTTGACATATTTTTTATTATTCAGTTCAGGAAAAATGAATGATAAAATTGCAGTTTTAATATAATAGAAGGATTGAAATAATTTTCTAATAATAGGAGCTTATCTTTAAAAGGTTCATAAAAAATGATTCAGATTCATTCTGACCACTGGGAGTCAAAAATATTGGAGATTTCGGTAATTGCATTAGCGGGAAAGCCGCCTAGTCTGGCATGCTCCAAAAGAATTTCTTTATTAGCCGCCATATAGATACAATAAATTTTATCTCCCGCCACGTAGCTATGAATCCACTGGATGTCTGAGCCCAAGACACAAAGTACCTCCTTTGACTTCTTGGCGATATTTCTTAATTGTTCCCCATCAAAATTACCCGCCTGAGGTATTTCTCTTTCAATAATATACTTTGGCATAAGCTTGAATTTAATTAATTAAAGGTATGATTAGTTAACCGGTACTAAATTTACCGCTTTAAGTTGAAAAAAGTACGATTTTCTTCTCCTAGAATATAGCAAAATTTAAACCCTTATTATTTTTTACTTTTTGCCATTTTATACTTCCGTTGTGGCTGACAGGGGTGACTCATAAATATGGCAAATCAACAATAAATATCGACCCTTCTCCCTCTTTCGTTTCAATACTTATCTCACCCCCATGTGCTTTTACAATATCGTAGCTTAAAGACAATCCCAATCCAGTTCCCTGCCCGGTTGGCTTGGTGGTAAAAAAAGGTTGATAAATTTTTTCTTTTACTGTATCAGGAATACCATTGCCATTATCTGCAACAATTATTTCTAATTTACTACTTATTTTTCTAGTGGTGATTGTAACTGTTGGTTCATACCCTGCAATACCTGATTTGTTTTTTTCATTGACTGTATAAAAAGCATTGGTAATTAAGTTTAATATTACCCTGCCAATATCCTGTGGCATTACATTTATCTTTTCAAGCGAATTATCAAATTTCGTTTTCATGGTAGCGTTGAAAGATTTGTCTTTTGCTCTTATGCCATGATATGCCAGCCTTAAATATTCACCTGCCAGTGCATTGATATCTGTTGGTTCTTTGGTGCCACTACTGCTTCTGGAATGTTGTAACATTCCTTTTACAATAGCATCTGCTCTTTTGCCGTGATGATTTATTTTTTGTTCATTGTCTTTGATATCTTTTAATACTGATTTAGTTTCATCAATATTTCCTTTGTCAATTTCAGTAATAGCTTCTTCTATTAATTCAGTATTTACTTC
>JBBSJN010000082.1:0-11552 GCA_038257235.1 Chitinophagales bacterium | reverse complement strand
CTGCTACAGCCGATGCTGAAGAAGCAAAGCCTGAATAATTACATCCCCGGCCATTATATTATAAAATCCTCTCGTTTTAAACGAGGGGATTTTTTTTGCACTACCGCTGGCTATATTCTAAACCGGGATTATTACGAAACGTTGTAGAATTATCTCCCCGTATTTTTTCTTCTATCAATAAAATTATTTTTTTTGCCCTTATTTTTTTCTGGTACGCTTTTCGGTAATTATTGTTATCCCCCCTACGAAAAAAACAAATCCTTTTTCTTGTGAAAGTGCCAGCTAAAAGCCCGGAAAAAGCTTTTAGAGCATTTTTTTTAATTTTTTTAAACTTAACCTTTATGAAAACAGTTTTACGTTCACTCTTGTTTATTGCCCTAGTTGGGTTTAGTGCGGGAAAGCTAAGTGCTCAATGTACGGTTTCTGATATTTTTATTCAGAATATAAGAAATGTTGTTCAGGGCACTGGCACATGCACAGTAACTTTTGATGCCACCTTTAATATTGAAAATAATGATGGGAATAAATATATTTTTATTCATGCCTGGCTGCAAAGCCAATATACCAATTATTTTCAGTGTGTAAATGGTCAAACTACACGTAATGGTTCAATCGCTGCTCCAGACGGTACTGACCTTGGTAATTCTTTTTTGAATATTGGTATAGATAACAATGGTGCTACACCCACCATTTTAACCGTTTATCCGCCTGATCCTTCGGTTACTTTAACTACTGTAACTTCAATAACAAGAGTAGTATTACCTGATGGTTCAGCTAACATCACCTTGGCAGGTGTAACTACGACAGTGCCTGTAGCCTGTGGGACGCCTGTTATAATCGTAGCTGATCTTTGGTCAAGTCAGTCCGCTTCTGCACAAAGAGCCCATTGCGTCAATTGCGGTATTTTATCTTCTGCAGGTTACATTTCAGTGACCGGTTTCATTTTTTGCGGTAACCCGCCAAGGTATTCTGCGATGGTGACAAATAATACCGGTGTTGCACTCAGTGGTGATTACAGGGTATATGCTGATGTAAACGGGGATGGCTATTTTACTCCAACTACAGATACGCTTATAAGTGGTCCGATTACATATAATATTGTTGCAGGCCCGGGTACTACTACTATTGTCAGCGGTATGATACCGGTTGCAAATCTTGGCCAGAATATTTTCCTGGTGTTCACTCAAACTACTGGCGCAGCAATTGGTGCCTCGAGGGTTATTTTATTACGTTCACCATTGTGTAGCCCTTTGCCTGTTAGCTTTAGCTCATTTACAGCAAAAAGAATCAACAGATCAAATGTGACTTTAGGATGGCAAACTGCTACTGAAATCAATAATAGTGGTTTTGCATTGCAAAGAAAGATGGGTGATAACACCTGGGAGACGGTTGCCTTTATAAGATCACAGGCAATAGCTGGAAATAGCAACTCAATGCTGGCCTATGCATATAATGATTTGAATGCAAGTAAGGATATCACTCAATACCGAATTCAGCAGGTAGATATTGACGGAAAAAGCAGGCTCAGTGAAATTCGTACTGTAAGAGGTGATGGGCAAACTGGGAAAACAATAGTGTACCCTAACCCAAGTAATAATGGTAATGTCAATATCCTGTTTGAAGAAAATGACGCAGCAAGAGATGTAATGCTTGTTGATATGAGTGGCCGGATATTACAGCAATGGAGAAATACCAACAGCAACAACATTCAGATATATAATTTGCAACCAGGCGTATATACTCTCCGGATAATAAAGATGGATACAAAAGAACAATCAATTGAAAAGATTGTGGTGGGTGGAAGCCGCTGATAGGTATATATTTTTAGCTTCAAGGTTTAGTAATATAAAGAGGCCGTCCTGCATGGATGGCTTCTTTTTTTGCTTTCATTCTTCTCATCTCAGTATTTAATTTCTTATCTTTCTTCACATTGGTTTAATTTGATGCATTATTGTTTGTTTAATTTTACTGTATGGTTTCTATTGTCGAAAGGTTAAGGAATATTCATCCGGTGAGAAAAATAGTTTACTTCTTTGTGGGTCTGTTTTCTTATCCTGGTCTTGCTATAATCAATAAGCTGAAAATTTCCGGAACAGAGCATTTTGAAAATCTGCCCAGGCAAAAAGTATTATTTGTCAGTAATCATCAAACCTATTTTGCCGATGTAATTACTTTCCTTCATATTTTCTGTGCTATCAAATGGGGAAAGCGAAATCGTTTGGGTGTTCCTTATTATTTATTGAATCCATTTACAAGAGTTAATTATGTAGCTGCAGAAGCCACTATGAAAGGAAGTTGGATTAGCCGTTTATTTTTGTTGGCTGGTGGCATTACAGTAAAAAGAACCTGGAATAAGGAATCTAAAGAAGTCCGAAAAGGCTTAGATCCTTCTGATACCAGAAAAATTCACCGGGCATTGGAAAAGAACTGGGTAATTACTTTTCCGCAAGGAACAACCAAGCCATTTGCGCCGGGTAGAAAAGGAACGGCTTTGTTGATTAAACAGGTGAAGCCGGTGGTAATACCAGTTGTAATAAACGGATTCTGGAGAGCCTTTAATAAAAAAGGATTGAAGTTTAAAAAGAAAGGCTCTATTTTGTCAGTTACATTTAAAGCTCCACTTGATATTGATTTCGAAGCATCAAGTGATATTATCCTTTCTCAGCTAATGGATGCTATTGAGCAAAGTAAAGATTACATGATGAAAGGAAAACATCATTGGATCACCAAAGAATAAATGACTTTACTTCACAAACAATGCTCTTAATTCTGCAGCATCATCTGGCTTCATTTTACCGCCAAGGATTAATCGGAGTTGTCTTCTTCTTAATGCGCCTTCAAAAAGCTTTTGTTCAACTTCTGTTTCAACAATTAGTTGAGGTACTGGTGTGGGTTTGCTGTTGGCATCTAATGCAACAAAAGTATAATAGGCTTCATTGCTCTTATACTTAATTTGCTTTTTTAAATCTTCTCCCCAAACATTCATATGTACTTCCATAGAAGTATTGAAAGCTCTTGTAACGTTAGCTTCAATATGCACAACGTTGCCCAGTTTTATCGGATTTTCAAAAGAGATATTGTCTACGGATGCTGTTACAACAGGTGCATTGCAATGTTTTTGTGCTGACAAAGCGGCTGCAATATCCATCCAGTACATTAACCGGCCGCCCATCAGGTTTCCAAACAGGTTGGTATCGTTTGGTAAAACAAGTTCCGTCATAATAATCAGGCTGGCAGCGGCTGTTTTAGATTCCATGTATAAGATTTTTGGCAAAGTTAAGCATTGGCTTTTTGGAAAATTTTAAATAAACAAAAAGCGATATAATTTTCTTATTCAAATGATTGCCTTATTCCCATCATCCTATCTTTGCGGCCAATTACGATTGTTATATGGCATCTACTCCTGAAATCTCATTTGATAATACTGAATTTGCATTTGAGTATAAAAATAATAAGCAACTTAAAAAGGCCTCTTTTCTTTTCTCTTTAATGGGTAAACCATTGCTTGTTAAGATTGGTTCCAGTTTAGCTCCCTGGTCGATAAAAGCAGGGTTGCCGGTAAAGGGTATTATCCGAAGCACTATTTTTTCTCAATTTGTAGGGGGAGAAACGTTGGATGAAACCAAAGTGGTTGCACAAAAATTAGGCGAGTATAATGTAAAAGTTATTCTGGATTATGGTGTGGAAGGAAAGGAGGGGGAAGAAAATTTTGATCAGGCCTGCGATGAATTTATCAAAGTGATTAACTATGCCGGCACTCAACCAAAGATCCCTTTTATGAGTGTGAAGGTTACCGGAATTGCCCGGTTCGATTTATTGGAAAAGTTAGATACAATGATGCATTCAGTGGAAGGAACATTAATGAAACGTTTCTTAACTGCTATTGATAATTTAAATAAAGAAGAAAAAGAAGAATGGCATCGGGTACGTCATCGTATGATGCGGATATGTGAAGCAGCTGTTGAACAGAAAACCGGCGTTTTAGTGGATGCTGAAGAAACCTGGATACAAGATCCGGTGGATGCACTCACTATATTAATGATGGATACTTTTAATAAGAACAAATGTTTTGTTTATAATACAACTCAACATTACCGGCATGACAGGTTACAGTTTTTAAAAGATTCTTATGAAGCTGCTGTTAAAAGAAATTTTATGCTGGGAGCCAAGCTGGTAAGAGGTGCGTATATGGAGAAGGAAAGAAAAAGAGCTGATGAAAAAGGTTATCCTTCGCCTATTCAACCCAATAAAGAAAGTACTGATAAAGATTATAATGCCGGAGTGGAGTTTTGTGTGGAGCATATCGACCGCATTTCTTTAATCGTTGCTTCTCACAATGAATATAGCAATCTGCTGGCCACAAAATTGTTGCAACAAAAAGGATTACCATTCAATCATCCGCATATACATTGGAGTCAGCTGTATGGCATGAGTGACAATATAACATTCAACCTCGCACATGCCGGTTGCTCCGTTAGCAAGTATCTTCCCTTTGGGCCTATCAAGGATGTAGTACCATACCTGATGCGGAGAGCACAGGAAAATACTTCAATAAAGGGGCAAACCGGAAGAGAGCTTATGCTTATAAAAAAAGAACTGAAAAGAAGAAAAAATAGTTAAGCAACTATGACTTTTTAGAAATGTTTTGGCTTTCAATCCACAGTTTGCTAACATAACAATAAATTGAAATAATCATTCCCCAAAACAAGGTAATTTGCAGCCATGCAACAATATCTTGGTTTACTTCAGCATATAGTAGCAAACGGAGCCCATAAAACCGACAGAACAGGAACCGGAACACAAAGCTGTTTTGGTTACCAGATGAGATTTGATCTGGAACAAGGATTTCCCCTCGTTACTACCAAAAAAGTACATCTTAAAAGCATCATACATGAGTTGCTCTGGTTTTTAAAAGGAGATACTAATATTGCTTATTTGAGAGAGCATGGCGTTAAGATTTGGGATGATTGGGCTGATAATAATGGTGATCTGGGACCAGTTTACGGCAAGCAATGGAGAAGCTGGGAAGGAAAAGATGGAAAAGTGATTGACCAGATTTCTGAATTGATAGAGCAGATTAAGAAAAATCCTGACAGCAGAAGACTAATTGTAAGTGCCTGGAATGTGGGAGAACTTTCTGAAATGGCATTGATGCCTTGCCATAATATGTTTCAGTTTTTTGTTACCCCCTCTTCTGGAGGAGGAAGGGGGAGGTTGTCTTGCCAGTTATATCAACGCAGTGCTGATGTTTTTTTAGGTGTGCCTTTTAATATTGCATCATATGCATTGCTGACAATGATGATAGCACAGGTTTGCGATTTAAAACCGGGTGAATTTGTTCACACATTTGGTGATGTGCATATTTATAGTAATCATGTTGAACAGGTGAAGTTGCAATTGAGCAGGGCACCGCTACCTTTGCCAACAATGAAGTTGAATCCTGATGTGAAAGATATTTTCAGTTTTCAATTTGAAGATTTTACTTTAGAAAATTATGCGTGTCATCCTGCTATTAAAGCCCCGGTGGCGGTGTAAAAACCCCCTGTCCCCCTAAAGGGGAGACGTAGGTCTGGACTTCAATATTGTTAGCAGAGAGTAATGAAAGAATTAATAGGATTCATTTGTTTTTTATAAATTGAGTTTTGAAAAAAATAAACTTTGCAAATCTCCCCTTTAGGCCCGCCCGGATGAACTGGTCGGACGGGGGAATAGGAAAACTAAAACGATAAAACTTTATATGGGGGTTTCAATTTCCTTAGTAGTAGCAGCAGCAACGAATAATGGCATCGGAAAAGATGGAAAAATGCCCTGGCATTTACCCAACGATATGAAGCATTTTAAAAATGTAACATGGGGAATGCCTATAATTATGGGAAGAAAAACTTTTGAATCGCTGGGTAAAGCATTGCCTGGAAGAAAAAATATTATAGTTACGCATAATCCTGACTGGAAAGCAGAAGGAACTATTGCTGTACAAAAAATAGATGATGCATTGTTTGTAGCAGAGGCAACAGATGCAAAAGAAATCATGGTAATCGGTGGCGGAGAAATTTATAAACTACTTTTTGCGAAAGCAAAGCGGATTTACATGACAAGGGTAGAAGCAGAACCCGAAGCAGATACTTTTTTTCCAGCCATCAATCCGAAGGAATGGCAACTGGTCAGTCAGAAAAATCATGAAGCCGATGAAAAAAATGCATATAATTATTCTTTTCAAACCTGGGAAAGAGTTTAGTGCACCATTACCTGATATATCAATATGTACTCAAGATTTCAAATAGCTGCTAAATACCTGAAATATTACTTTACTTCTTCCAATGGTAAAGGCCATGGTACACATTCCCCTTTTATCTTTCATTTCATAACTAGTATTCTTAACGACAAAAAGAAGTACAAAGAATATGCAAGAGTTGAAAAAATGAGAAGCCGGTTAATAAAGGATAATACTATGCTGGAGATTGAAGATTTTGGTGCTGGTTCAACAATTAATAAAAATAATAAACGGACCATATCTTCTATAGCTAAAAATTCGGCTAAGCCAAAAAAATACGGACAACTTTTTTTTAGAATGGTTAGGGAATATAAACCCACTCAGCTATTAGAATTGGGAACTTCGTTGGGCATCACCACTTCTTATCTGGCCTTGGGTAATATAGCTGCTACTGTGATTACAATGGAAGGTGCCGAGAAGGTTGCTGACATTGCCGGTAAAAATTTTGCGGCATTGGAGCTGCAAAATATTAGTATTGAAAGAGGAAACTTCGATCACACACTACCCGCAATCATCAAAAACCAGCCATCTTTTGATTTTATTTTTGTTGATGGCAATCATCGGCAGGAACCAACTGAGAGATATTTTACAGAATTAGTTACAAGAATCAATAATGACACCATCATGATTTTTGACGATATCCACTGGAGTAAAGAAATGGAAGCCGCCTGGAATTCGATTAAAAACCATCCGGAAGTATGTTGCACCATTGACTTGTTTTTCATTGGCATTGTCCTTTTCAGAAAAGAATTGCTGGCTAAGCAACATTTTGTTATACGATTTTAAATAATCAGTATCTTTCACCATAACTAAAACCTAGAATAATAATGACGATCGGAGTGTTGAAAGAGCCGTCCTATGAAACAAGGGTTTCATTGTTGCCTGAAGCTGTAGCAACACTTACCAAAAAAGGAATTGAGGTATGGGTAGAAGATGGCGCAGGAGAAAATTCTTATGCAGATAATCAATCTTACATCGATGCTGGTGGAGTAATAAAAAGCAGAAGCGAAATTGTTGCTCAGTCAGCTATTTTGCTGGGCATTCATCCTGCCGAACCTGCGATACAGTTAAAAGCATCTGCAATTATCTTAGGAGTCTATCAACCACTTTTTAATAAAGAACTGGTTCAGGATTTTCAGTCATCCAATGTTACTTGCTTTTCTATGGATATGTTGCCACGGACTACAAGGGCACAGGCAATGGATGTATTGAGTTCGCAGGCAAACATAGCTGGGTATAAAGCAGTATTGACAGCTGCCAATTTATATTCAAGATACTTCCCCATGTTTATGACAGCGGCGGGAAGTGTAAAGCCAGCCAAGCTACTGATTCTTGGTGCAGGTGTTGCCGGGTTACAAGCCATTGCCACTGCTAAAAGATTAGGTGCCGTAGTAGAAGTGTTTGATACAAGACCTGCAGTGAAAGAAGAAGTGATGAGCCTTGGTGCAAAATTTGTGGAAGTTGAAGGTGCTGCTGATGCAAGTGCAGCAGGTGGTTATGCTGTTGAGCAAACGGAAGAATATAAAAGAAAGCAACAGGAAAGAATAGCAGAGAGCATTGCTAAAGCAGATATTATTATTACAACCGCTCAAATTCCCGGAAGAAAAGCTCCTATATTGGTTACTGAAGAAATGCTGGGTACAATGCGAAACGGTTCTGTAATTATTGACCTTGCAGCCTCAACTGGAGGTAATACTCCTTTTACAAAGAATAATGAAACCATAAATCATAATGGGGTTACGATTTTAGGGAATAGTAACCTTCAGGGAACTATGCCTTCTGATGCCAGCAAATTGTATGGAAAAAATATTTTGAATTTCCTGCAACTGATTATTGATAAGGAAAATAATATCAACCTGAATTGGGAAGATGACTTGGTTGCGGGAAGTTGCATTACTCACAATGGAGAAATAAAAAATGAAAGGACAAAAATCGCATTAACTAATTAAATTAATTTATATGGAATCAGTTTTTCATTGGATCAGTGCAAATGAACAGATGGTTTATATTCTGATCCTCATAATCTTTCTGGGTTTTATTGTCATCAGCCGTGTGCCAACAGTGTTGCATACACCTTTGATGAGTCATGCCAATGCTATCAGTGGTGTCGTAATCATTGGTGCCATTATCGTAATGGGCCGAGCTGCTTCCGACAATTATGTTGCATTGATTCTTGGCTTTCTCGCAGTGTTATTAGGAACAATCAATGTAGTTGGAGGTTTTGTAGTTACAGACAGAATGCTTGAAATGTTTAAGAAGAAAAAGCACTAAATACAAAGCACTAAATAATAAGTACTAAATCCTAAATGGCCGAAAGCAAAAAATATGGCCTCGAGAATAGAACGAAGATCTTTTCATTAGCAGTGAGGAATTTTTGTCTTTTGTTGAAAAAAGACATTATCAATATTGAGTATATAAGGCAATTGGTCAGGGCAGCAGGTTCTGTTGGGGCTAATTATATAGAAGCAAACGATAATCTTGGAGCAAATGATTTAAAAATGCGAGTAAGGATTTGTAGAAAAGAAAGTAAAGAATCAGGGTATTGGTTGGATCATGTTCTTGTTTATGGGAATGAAGATTTGGAAGTTACAAGAGTTTCCTTGAAGCAAGAGGCAAATGAATTGATGCTGATTTTTGCTGCTATTCTACGTAAACTGGAATCAAAATAGGTGACACGAACATTTAGAATTTAGTATTTAAAAATTAGAATTTAGAAAAAAATATGGGAGTTTCAATACTTGCTTTAATATATATCATTGCGGCAGTCACTTTTATCATGGGGTTAAAGATGATGTCGAATCCTGCGAGTGCCAGAAAAGGAAATATGATTGCGGGAGTAGGAATGGTTGCTGCTATCTTAGGCACAATTTTTCTATATCGAAATCCTGACGGCGGCTTGTTACAAAACCATATCTGGATTTTTGCAGCCATAGCAGTAGGAACTGTTATAGGCATATTTGCGGCCAAAAAAGTGAAGATGACGGCTATGCCGGAAATGGTTAGTATGTTTAATGGATTAGGAGGTGCAAGTGCTACGTTGATTTCTGTTATTGAATTTAATCATCTGGCCGATCAGGGATTTCCAGTTCAAGCTTCTTCTTCGGGAACGATGGCAATTATTTTTGCCGGTGTTATTTTAGGTAATATCACATTATCAGGAAGTATTGTTGCCTGGGGTAAGTTAAGCGGAAAATTTAAAGACTTTGCTTTCAAAGGCCAGCATATTGTAAATCTGTTATTATTAGGAGCCAGCATAGCATTGGCTGTTTTTATAATTTCCAATTTGCAGGCAGATACAACAACCTTGCTTTTTTATGTAGTTTTTCTTTTGTCACTGGTGTATGGAATATTTTTTGTGTTGCCAATTGGCGGTGCCGATATGCCAGTTGTTATTTCATTACTGAATTCCTTGAGCGGATTATCTGCAGCCTGTGGCGGATTTTTGTACGATAACAAAGTAGTTTTTACCGGAGGTATTTTAGTTGGTGCTGCCGGCACCATTCTTACGGTGCTGATGTGTAAAGCGATGAACCGTTCATTAACGAATGTTTTGATTGGTTCATTTGGTGGTGGCGGAAAATCAGCTTCAACAGGTGAAGAAGGTCAGCACAAAGAAATTAGTTTGAATGATGCAGCCGTTGTAATGAGCTATGCCAACAAAGTATTGATTGTTCCGGGATATGGTTTGGCAGTGGCACAGGCACAACATGCCTGTCATGAACTGGAAAAATTATTAGAAGCAAAAGGCGTACAGGTGAAATATGCCATACATCCTGTTGCAGGAAGAATGCCAGGGCATATGAATGTGTTGCTGGCAGAAGCTGATGTAAGCTATGATAAACTCTTAGAAATGGAACAGGCTAATGAGGAATTCCCTACAACTGATGTAGTATTAATTCTTGGCGCCAACGATGTGGTAAATCCTGCTGCAAAAACAGATCCCGGATCACCGATTTACGGTATGCCGATACTCGATGTTGAATTAGCAAAAAATGTAATTGTAAATAAGCGAAGCATGAAGCCTGGTTATGCAGGTATTGAAAACGGATTGTTCTACCGACCAAAAACTTCCATGTTGTTTGGCGATGCCAAAAAAGCATTACAGGAACTTTGTGGCGAAATAAAAAGTTTATAAGTCATCTTAAAATATCACTATGATCAAAAGAATAATCTATGTTATCGCAGCAGTACTTATTTCTTTTAGTGAGCTTACTGCTCAGAAAATAATGGGCTTTAGTGAATCAGCTGCTTCCAAACAGATTGATTGGGAAAAACAATTTGATTTGCAACTTAACGCAAAGAATCAGGATAGCTGGATGCAGTATCTTACATCACATCCACATCATATCGGTTCTCCACAGGGTAAATTAAATGCTGAATACATGGCCGGATTATTCAGATCATGGGGCTTCCAAACTGAACTCGCTTCTTATGATGTTTTATTTCCAACACCAAAATTCAGAATGCTGGAATTGCTGGGAGCTAAACCATTTAAAGCAAAACTAGAGGAGCCTTCTGTTCAGGGAGATAGAACCAGCGGTCAAAAAACAGAGCAGTTACCCTCTTATAATGCTTACTCAGCTGATGGAGATGTTACAGCCGAATTAGTATTTGTTAACCGTGGTATACCGGAAGATTATGAAGCGTTAGAAAAAATGGGTATCAGTGTAAAAGGAAAAATTGTTATTGCTAAATATGGTGGTTCATGGAGAGGAATAAAACCAAAAGTTGCGGCAGAACATGGTGCAATTGGTTGTATTATTTATTCCGATCCTGAAGATGATGGTTATGCCCAGGGCGATGTTTATCCTGAAGGAGCATTTCGACCTAAAGATGGAGTGCAGCGGGGGTCAGTAATGGATATGCCAGTTTATCCCGGGGATCCCTTAACGCCTGGAATAGGTGCTACAAAAGACGCAAAACGGTTAAACAGGAATGAAGCCATTACTATCATGAAGATTCCTGTGTTACCTATTTCTTATGAAGATGCTTTGCCTTTATTACAAAGCCTTGCAGGCCCGGTAGTACCTGCAAACTGGCGGGGTGGCTTACCAATAACTTATCATGCAGGACCTTCGAAAGAAAAAGTTCATTTAAAATTACAGTTCAATTGGGATATTAAAACATTATACAATGTAATTGCAAAATTACCTGGAAGTGAATTGCCAGATGAGTGGGTAATACGGGGCAATCATCATGATGGTTGGGTAAACGGAGCTGCTGATCCTATAAGTGGTATGGTAGCAGAATTAGATGAAGCAAAAGCCATTGGCGAATTAGT
>JBBSJN010000081.1:0-11615 GCA_038257235.1 Chitinophagales bacterium | reverse complement strand
TCGTGTAAATTTATTCTTACCGGGCAAACTTCGGTACAATTACCGCATAGCGACGAAGCATTACTTAAATGCTTAAAGTCTTCCATGTCCTTCATCTGCGGGGTAATAACACTGCCAATTGGCCCACTGTACGTGGTATCGTATACATGCCCCCCAATGTTTTTGTAAACCGGGCAGGCATTTAAACAAGCCCCACATCGTATGCAGTAAAGCGCTTCCCTGGTTTCTTTCTTTAATAAATTAGTGCGACCATTATCCAATAAAATTACATACATCTCCACGGGGCCATCTGTTTCGCCAGGTTGTTTGGGGCCATTTACAATGGTATTATACACGGTTACTTTTTGGCCGGTCCCAAAAGTGGCCAGTAACGGCCAAAACAAACCAAGGTCCACGGCAGCAGGCAACACTTTTTCAATTCCTGCAATTACAATATGTGTTTTAGGAAAAGCACACGAAAGCCTGGCATTCCCCTCATTTTCAGTAACGGCAATACCTCCAATATCAGCAATAATAAAATTAGCTCCGGTTACTCCCACTTCTGCCTGCACATATTTTTCACGAAGTATATCTCTTGCTATCAAGGTAAGTTCTTCAGGTGTCGCTTTCGGATCTGTCCCTAATTTTTCAGCAAAGAGTTTCGCCACATCTTCTTTACTCTTGTGCATAGCTGGTGTTACGATATGATAAGGCGGTTCTCCATCCAACTGTTGTATATATTCTCCCAAATCAGTTTCCACACTTTCAATGCCGTTCTTTTCTAAAAAATCGTTCAGGTGAATTTCCTCTGTCACCATGCTCTTGCTCTTCACCAGTGTTTTACAATTCTTCTCTTCACAAATCTTCTTAATTGCATTCAGGGCTTGTTGCCCATCCTCTGCCCAAATTACTTTTGCCCCTCTTCTTGTTATGTTCGCTTCAAAAGTTTCCAGTTGCTTATCCAACGTCTCAATAGCTTTCCACTTTATGTTCTTGGCTTTTTCTTTTACAAGGTTTACATCAGGAAACTGTTCTTTTCCTTTTGGCACCACAGCATTGTACTTGCCAATATTAAAATTGATCTTTCTGCGATGTTCTTTATCAGCAGCTTTAATGGTACTCTTCGCAATAAAATCGGATGCTGTTTCTTTCACTGAATCATTACATTTTAATTGTTATTTCTTAAAGCCCCTCCCCGTCCGAACGGCTTGGCCGGGCGGGCTTCGGAGGGGTTTGGGGAGGCCCTATTTCCTCCCATTCACCTTTGGCAATTGTATCCAACGCTTCATAAAACTCCTCCCCGTACTTCCTTATTATCGGTTCTTTTAAAAACTGGTAAGCAGGCACTTTTAATTTCTCTCCCATGGTACAGGCAGGGCTGCAAATCGTTTCTCTCGGTTCATAGTTCACTCTTTCATAATCACCATGCTTTCCTTTTTTAGAAATGATGGGATACAAATGACAACTGATAGGTTTTTTCCATTCAATCACCTTATCATTATAAGCCAGTTCAAAGGCACATTTAATAATGCCGTTCTCACCCCGTACACCATACACACAAATTTCATTATCACTATCCATTGTTGGTGTCACCCATTCAAATTCTGCATCATACACATAGTAACCCTTCTTGTCTATTTCAGCAATAGAATCGCTGGTCAGGTAAGGCTTCACTTTTTCAAACACATCTGTTACAATTTTCAATTCCTCTTTGGCAAGTGGTGCGCCGGCAGCACCATCTTCGCAGCAGGCACCCTTACAACTGTTCAGGTCGCATACAAACTGCTTATCCACCACATCTTCGCTTATCAGTATATTATCAATTACGATCACTTATAATATTTTAGCAAAGTTAAGGGGCTTGTTTCATCATAAGTTTATCAATAGAAAATCCCTTTAACAAAGAACTAACAGTCAGTCCTTATGAATTAATAGCAGTGCATTCATCACCCTGTTATTACAAACCACTGTATGCAAAACTCAAGAATACTAACGCTGCAAAAATCGGCCAAAGTGCTGTTCCAGATGCTGTTCTGGGTGCCGGTTATTGGTTTCAGTTTACTCCTTATTTATAATACATTGCCTTATTTCTCTTTCAGTAAAGATTTTGATTTCATTCAGGAAAGAAGTTTCCTCTTTAAAAGCAATTTTTATAATTCCTGTTTTTATATCCATATCGCTGCCGGAGCCCTTTGCATCGGCACTTCCATTATCCAGTTTTCGAGATATATATTGAAAAAATCAAAAGCCATCCATCGTTTTTCGGGTAAGATCTATGTTTTCGTTGTCCTTTTCCTTGGGGCACCCACCGGCCTGTATATGTCATTCTTTGCCAAAGGTAGTTTTTGGGAAAGAGCCTTATTCATGTTCATGGCAGGCTGGTGGTTTATTACCACACTGAATGGACTTACCACCATTCATAAAAGAAATATTGTAGCACATAAGGTCTGGATGATAAGAAGCTATGCCATGGCAATGACAGCCGTCACCTTCCGGGTTTATCACATTCTGTTTTATGTACTGGGCTGGGGGCATTTAGAAAATTATGAGTTATCGCTTTGGATAAGTGTGATTGGAAATATGCTTTTTGCAGAATGGGTGATTTACAGGCAGAGTAAAAAATATTTAAAAAGTTTCGCAACATAGAAACATCGTTTTTAATTAACATACTCAAACCTTCGGAGGCTTAAGCCCCTTTAGGCCAGCCTGGATGAACCGGTCGGACGGGGGTTTGGGGTAAAAAAACAACCATGATTTGCAAAACCATTTGGCCATTTAATAACAATAAAAACTAATCAAATGAAATCAATCTTGTACGTAGGCGCCACGTTAATGGTTGCCGCCAGCATTTACGGATTTGTAGATTACAAACAATCCAGTCAGAAAAAAGAATTCAACGGTATGTACACCGAAAAAAAAGCAATTGTACCTGCTGTGGTTACAGCTGTTGAAACTACAGATCCAGCAGAAAAAACAAAAGTAACAAAGCAAACAAAGACTGCCGTTACAAAGAAAAAAGTAGTGAACGAAGAAGAAGACTTCTTTCCGGCAATCAAACCAGTTCCGGCACATCAGAAATTAACAGCTGCAGATAAAGACATCAGTCTTACTGATGAAGTATTTGTTGTTCCTTCTAAAGAAACCAATGTCGTGAAAAAGAAGAAGAGAAAATTTGGCATCAAAGAATTTAGCCGGGCTCCGCTAAGAGATGATTACGATGTTGAAGAATTGCCTGCTCCTTCCAAAAAGAAAGAACTGAAAAAACTGGAAATAAAAGAATAGTATAAAAACTCTACTGAAATTCTAAAAGACAAGTTTTTTTTGTTGCCACGAAGACACAAAGCCACAAAGTAAATTGAAAAATCAACCTTAGAGTCGTAGTGCCTTCGTGGCTAATTTTATTTTCCTACTTCCATTGCAATGTATTGATAAGATGCTTAAGGTCTGTTTTAAGAAAATCATTCACTATTCCCAAAGAATCTGCATTAGGCGAAGCATTAAAATACAATGCTCCTCGTAAAAAATGTCTGGTAGAATCTGTTTGAAAAAACTGGTTGGCAGTAGCTGTATTTCCACCCAGCGAAAAATAAATGCCTTCTACACCATTGGGTGTTTCCATCACACTGTCCTTAATACCGGTTGATACATCCACATGCTGTTTGTAGGCCATTTTAAATCCATCCCTTACCAGGGAGTCAAATTGATTCTGCGGACCAATAGCTTTATAACTTACATAAATTCTTCCGGCAAACTGTGGCACATCAATATTGATCCACCAGTCACCGGCTTTATCATCAAAGAAAATACTGTCCTTCGAAACAGTGGCATAAACAGGATATTCAAAACTGTATGGATAACCCGGCTGGTCAAACAACTGGTATTTCTTTTCCGGAAAGTCAATATGAAAATAGCCTTTCTTCTTCCCTACGGAATAATCACTGTTGCAGGAGTGCAGCATTATAGCAGCAGCAATTAGGAAGCCTGAAAATAGTATACGTTTATTCTTCATTGCCTGTTCTTTGTTTAATACTCACTTTTACTAACTGCACTCTGTTATTTTCAACTTTCATTATTCCAAATTCAAAATCACCGCAAGGTATCACCCAATCCTCTGTTGGCAGTTCGCCTGCCAGCTCCAGTATCAATCCCGCCAGCGATTCACTTTCACCTTTCACTCTGTCAAATGTATCAATCGGCAGTTTCATGATCCTGCACATATCATGCACCATTATCTTGCCTTCAAAAATATAATTATCATCATCCACTTTATAATTATTACTCTCCTCATCATCAAACTCGTCTTTTATATCACCGATTATTTCTTCCAGCACATCCTCCATAGTAGCAATACCGCTGGTACCGCCAAACTCATCTACCACTACTGCAAAGTGAATCCGCTTTTGCTGAAATTCTTTCAACAGGTCTTCGATCAACTTCGGCTCCGGTACAAAAAACGGTTGCCGCATCAGCGTATGCCAGTCGTAGTTATTTGCTTCGTTCAAATAAGGAATCAGGTCTTTGGTATAAATCATACCGATCACCTCATCCAGGCTTCCTTTGTACACCGGCAATCTTGAATAGTGCAGCGTTTCCACTCTTTTTATAAGGTCGCCGAATGAAAGATTGAAATCAACCCCACTTACATCTAACCGGCTGCGCATTATCTGCTTCACTGTTATGTTGCCAAACTTCACAATGCCTTTCATAATGTTCTTTTCTTCCTGCGTTGCTTCAGCATCTGTTTTGATATCTATCGCTTCATCCAGTTCCTTCATACTCATCGCATCCGACTTATCGGCTCCGGCTCTTTTACCAATATTATCGGCCAGCCTTACAATCCATTTGCTAATGCTGCGTAGCAATAAATGCAAAGGCTCAATAACAGCCGATGCCCCATAAGCAAACCATATATTATGTTGTGTGGCCCACACCTTCGGCAATATCTTACCAATAAACACCAATACAAAAGCAATCATCAGCACCTTCACTAATATTTCAACGGTCAGCCCTGCATTACCAAAAGATATAAACTGGGTGATGAGAAAGTTAGACAGTACGATAATGCTGATATTCACAAATGTGCCGGCAATCATTAATGAAGCATACACTTCCTTTGGCTCTTCCAATAAATTGATAACCCGTTTTGCAGAAGAATTGGTCTTAGTCTTGAGTGCATTAATGTCTTGCTGCGTCAATGAAAAAATAGCCACTTCCGCACCAGAAATAATAAATGTAAGCACTAATAACACCAATAATGTTATTGCCAGAAAAGTAGTACTCTGGGTATCAATTGCCAGCAAATGAATTTGTAAATAATTAAATAGAGAAGAAACCATCGAATGACTTTCCAAAACAAGGAATTTTAGTTCGCAATATTGTAAACCGGCTGCTGCTAAACACAAATCCCACAACCTGTCCCGTTTTCGGGAAAGTGGCATGGTACACAAAAAATAACTTCTGTGGTCAGTCTGTCTTTGCGGGATGCGGTAACAGTTTGGACAAAGTTATCGTATTTAATATTGATGATTAAAACGGGGTGTATTTAAAATTGTCGCTTTTGGCCCCAATTCGAAGGTGATAAAGTTATTATTATCAACTTTTTCTTTTTGTTCTTAGAAATTAAGTGGATGAAACTGCGACAATCTTTAATGCATCCTTAAAACGGCAGACTGTCCGTCGGGTCGCTGCTATGTGTATCGCCGGTTCCGTGCCCGTCATCGCTCCCTTCGCTGCTGCCGCCTCCGTCCATTCGTTTGTCCAGCATGATCAGGTTATCACCCACCACTTCGGTAGCAAACTTCCGGTGGCCTTCCTTATCATCCCAACTTCGGGTTCGCAGGCGGCCTTCTATATACACAAGGCTGCTTTTATGCAGGTATTTTTCGGCCAGGTCTGCCAATCCTCGCCACAGCACTACAGTATGCCACTCTGTTTGTGAAACAAGTTTTCCGGTTCTGTCCTTAAAAGTTTCTGTAGTTGCCAGGGGAAATTTAGCTACGGCAATATTTCCTTCCAGGTGCTGCACATCCGGGTCTTTGCCCAGGTTGCCGATCAGCATTACTTTGTTTACGCCTCTCATACATTTATTCTTTAAGTTTAAAAAATCGTCTGCAGGCTTTCAATGCTACTTAAAGTTAAATTTTTTTGGGGAGAAGGAAAAGTTAATGGGGATGTTGTAGTTGATTGGATATTTATTTATGACTACCCACTTTATTTAACATCTGGTAAAAAGGAAAAAAAATGAACCTTTTTCTGGAAATTAACACCTCTAAAATTAGTTTCATTAATAATTTCCCCATCTAAAATTAAGAAAGTTACTATGAATGACTTCCCATCAGAAAATGAAAATTCATAGAAAAAAAATCATCGCTTGAAAATAGACTAATTGCCATTTCTTTTCTAAACTTAAATTTCATAATCTAATGCATCAAGCCTTTTAATCGATCTTTCGCCGTTGTTTTTGTTGGAAAATAGCCTTGTACAATTACAAAGAAAATAACAAACAAATATTTTTTTGATTATAAATATTATTTCAACACTCTTCTAATGCTTTTAGAAACTGAACTTTCAAAACAGGAAGATCAACCGTAGCAATTTCCCACACCAGCTTAAAGTCGATACCAAAATATTCATGAATGGAAATGTTTCTAAACCCTCTTATCGGCTTCCAGAGAATTTAGTCAGCATTTCTTTCATAGATCAATATCTTATCTTTTTCTATAAAAGGTTTTACATGGCGGGAAAGACCTTCACTGCTTACAAGGTCTACTTTTTTATGAAGCAGGTTTTCGATGTCTGACTGAAAAGTAAAAAACTGCATACCAATCGGGCTGCTATGATCGAGTTCTACCATAATGTCTATATCGCTTTTTGCAGAAGCTTCATTTCTGGCATAAGAACCAAACAGGTAAGCCCTTTTTATCGGCCGGCCGGTAAAAAACTGTTGTAATAATAGCTTATCTGTTGTCGTCAAATTCATAGATTAAAGATAGATTAATTTTATTTCGTCTTCAAATACTGATTTATAAACTGCGGAAAAGCAAAGCTCTTTAGTCTCCCTTTCATCACCCATCGCCAATCATTAATCAACTTTACTTTACGTTTCATCTTTATGGTAACAAACCGGCCGGTAATCAACTGGTGAGAAAGCTGTTGATTGAATAAGGGAGAAATAGCTGCTATCGTATAATCTGATGTTGCCAACCATTCTTTCAAATTCAATTGCTTAGTAATATTCTTCTCACTCATTTCTTTTGCTGTTTCTATCAATGGAAATTCATAAAGGTCTTTCCAGATATCTTTTCCCGTTCGTTGCACAATGGCCACTTCATTCTTATATTCCATTACTACATAATAAAACCAACGTTGCTTTATTGTAATTTTCTTTTCCTTCACGGGCAATGTTGCAATCATATCATTATTAAAAGCAACACAATGTTTCTTAAAAACACAATCACTGCATAGCGGCGAAGCAGGTTTGCAAACCACCGCACCAAAATCCATAATGGCCTGGTTGTATAAACCTGGTTGTTTTTTTTCCAGCAGTTCTTCTGCTAGTGTTGTAAAATATTTTTTCCCTTCGGTTGTGTCTGTTGGTGTAGCAATACCAAACACTCTTGCCAGCACCCGAAACACATTACCATCCACCACTGCATGTGGCAGGTTAAATGCAAAGGAAGAAATAGCCGCTGCCGTGTAAGGGCCAATCCCCTTCAATTCTTTTATCGTTTCATAGCTATCCGGAAAAACTCCCTTTCTTTCTTTGGAGATATATCGAGCTGTCGCCAGCAGGTTTCTGCATCGGGTGTAATAGCCTAATCCCTCCCAAAGTTTAAAAACCTTTACATCCGGGGCCTTTGCTAGCTTGTGCACATCAGGAAATGTTTTGATGAATCTATTATAATAACTCAACCCCTGTTCCACCCTTGTTTGCTGCAAAATGATCTCACTCAGCCATATTTTATAAGGGTCTTTTTCTCCTTTCCAGGGCATTTTCCGGTCATTTTTCTCCTTATTCCATTTCAGCAATAAGGGTGCAAATCTTTCTTTTAACTCCACTTGGTTCACTCTTTTCATGAAAAAAAGGCCTGACTTAATGTATCAGTCGGTTAAATATCCGTCTTTTTACTAATACCATTTTGTTCACCGCAGAAAAAATTAGTCCTATTTAGTTGACTATCATATTATTTTGTCATAAATTGGTGTTCGTAAATTCACTAAACCCCTGGAACAATGAGAAAAGCCGATCTGGTCAATCAGATATCTGAAAAAACTGGCATACCTAAAGTAGATGTGCTTGTTACGCTGGAAACAATGTTTAAAGAGGTAAAAGACACTCTTTCGAGCGGCGAAAACATTTATATCCGTGGCTTCGGTAGTTTTATTACTAAGAAAAGAGCCGCCAAAATTGGTCGTAATATCAAGAAGAATATTGCAGTACATATTCCCGAACATTATATTCCCGCCTTTAAACCTGCTAAAGAATTTGTTGCAGAAGTAAAGAAACTTACTGATGCAGATGTAAAACCAGATACAGGTCCCGGAGAAGAAGGCGAATAATCCATTCTATTTTACCATATAAATACATCCCAATTAAGGTAACTTTGCCACCTGAAAATTTTCATCGTGAAGAAACCTCAATGGATTACACTTATTGCCGGCATTATATTAACTGCAGGCCTCTTTTTATTTGGTCGCACTGTTCCTAAAAACAAAGCAGTTACAACAGTAGAGCATTCGGAAGATGATGGCCATGATCATGGCCCGGCTTCTTCCGCTATTTCTATAGATTCAATTCTTACGTTGGCTAAGAAACAGTTAAGTGCCGAACAGGTAGTTCGTATCAATACATTAGAGAACTCCATTTCCCGTGGCGATCTAAAGGATCAGCAAATTCATGTATACCATCAACTGGCCAGGTTCTGGGCCGATTCAGTAGGAGTTTTCGAGCCTTATGCCTGGTACAATGCAGAAGCAGCAAGATTGGAAAATTCGGAAAAAAACCTCACCTTTGCCGCCCGGCTGTTTTTAGACAACCTGCAAAATGATGAAGTAGCACAGCGAAGACAGTGGAAAGCCTTGCAGGCTAAAGATTTGTTCGAACGTTCTTTGATGATAAACCCCGGTAATGATTCTGCCAAAGTTGGCCTTGGTGCCACTTATCTTTTTGGAGAAATTTCTGCCACACCAATGGAGGGAATTTTAAAGATCCGTGAAGTAGCAGAAAAAGATAGCACCAATGTGTATGCACAAATGATGCTGGCAAAAGGTTCTCTCATTTCGGGACAATATGATAAAGCAATCACCAGACTGGAAACGATAAACAGAACCAACCCCGGCGATTTGGATGTTTTATTATTGTTAGCAGAAGTAAATGAGCGGATGGGAAATAAAAGCAAAGCCATCAGTTGGTACAAAGAATCACTTCCTTTCGTAAAACAGGCAGAACTGAAAACTGCAATTGAAAAGAGGATGAAGGATTTGAAGTAAACCCTGCATGATGGCAGACAAGTTGAAGTTGAAACAAACTTATTATAAACAAGATTAAAAAATTATTTGAGTATGCCTTGTGGTAAAAAAAGGAAGCGTCATAAAATTGCGACGCATAAGCGTAAAAAAAGACTGAGAAAGAATCGTCATAAGAAGAGAAAAAAGTAAGTTAATTGGTTGATTTGTTAATTAGTTAATTAGGAATACCTGAATTAAATACACTCCTGATTAACTAATTAACCAGTTAACTGATCAACAAACCTCAGTCCACTGGTTGTTAGCCGTATTAGTTTGCAGTCCATCCATTTACCCGCAATAATATTCTACAGGCGAAACCCCGCATTCCAAACGGAACTCTTGCAACTGGTGTTTATAGCACAATGTTTAATTCATTTAGCTAAGCTGTAATGAACAAAGAACTGATTATTAATTCAGCCCCACAGGGAGTAGAAATAGCCCTGCTCGAGGACAAAAAATTAGTAGAACTCCATACCGAAAAAAGCGATGGACGTTTTGCTGTGGGAGACTTGTACTTGGGCAAGGTTAAAAAACTTATACCCGGACTGAATGCTGCATTTGTAGATGTTGGTTTTGAGAAGGATGCTTTCCTTCACTATACCGATCTGAGCCCTTATGCCAAATCGTTGCTCAAGTTCACTACCATGTGCATGAATGATAAAAGTGAGCAAGGCCTTGACTTTTCCAAATTCACTATCGAGCCTGAGATAATCAAAACAGGCAAAATCAACGAAGTATTGAACGGCAAGCCGCATGTGCTTGTTCAGATATTGAAAGAACCGATTGCTGCAAAAGGCCCAAGACTTAGTTGTGAGCTTTCATTACCCGGCCGTTTTGTTGTTCTCACACCTTTCAATGATATTGTCGCTGTGTCCAGAAAAATTCATTCTTCGGAAGAAAGAAAAAGACTGCAAAAGATAGTTGAGGCAATCAAAACAAAAAACTTCGGTGTTATCGTTCGTACCGCTGCAGAAGGAAAGAACACTGCGGAACTGCATGAAGATCTTTCTGCATTGATTGAGGTGTGGAAGTCCATTCAAAGCAATTTAAAAGGAGCTGTTTCTCCTGCAAAAATTTTAAGTGAACAAACAAAGACCAATAGTATTCTTCGTGACCTCTTAAATGCAGACTTCAATAAAATTGTTATCAACGATAGAAATATCTATAGCGATACCAAGAATTATATTCAAAAGATTGCACCCGAAAAAGCGGACATTGTTTCTTTCTATAATAATGGCTCAACCATATTTGATTCATACGGTATTACCAAGCAGGTAAAATCCTCTTTTGGTAAAACAGTGAATTTGGATAGCGGCGCCTACCTCATTATTGAGCATACAGAAGCCTTGCATGTTATTGATGTAAACAGTGGTTATAAAAGTGTAAGCAATAACCAGGAGCAAAATGCCATGGAAACAAATCTGGAAGCTGCCGAAGAAATTGCCCGCCAGCTTCGTCTGAGAGATTTAGGTGGTATCATCGTGGCCGACTTTATTGACATGAAGCTTCCTGACAATAAAAGGAAGCTGGTAGAGAAGATGGAAGAATTTATGGGTCCAGACAGGGCAAAGCATGCTGTGCTTCCCATTTCCAAATTCGGATTGATGCAGATTACCCGCCAGCGGATGAAGCCTGAAGTGAACATCATTACTCAAGAGGCTTGTCCAAGTTGTAATGGCACTGGCAAAATATCTTCTACCTTATTACTGGAAGATGAAATAGAGAAGAATTTAAGTTACCTGATTACACATAAGAACAGCAACTTGAAACTGGTGGTTCATCCTATTTTATATGCTTACCTCACCAAAGGTTGGTTTATGAGCAGCAAAATGGCCAAATGGAAAAAGAAATTTGGCCAGAAAACAAGGCTGGAAGAAAACAGCAACTATCATCTTACAGAATACAAATTCTTCGATAAGCATGATGAAGAGATCAAGTTATAGTAAAGTTTGCATCCGTGTTAAACTGAAATCCACGAGAAATGGTAAATAAAAATTTCTCCATTTCCTTGCTTAATAAAAGAGGCTGCCTCAAATTTGTGAGACAGCCTCTTTTGTTTCAAAGATAATTTTCTGTTTAAAAATATCCGGGATTCTGAATAAGAACACCAGCATTAGCATCAATTTCTC
>JBBSJN010000080.1:0-11645 GCA_038257235.1 Chitinophagales bacterium | reverse complement strand
TAAACTTATTACTCCATCCGTTTTTAGAAAGGGTTACTCACCATAATCCCATATTGATGTTATTGGCATTAGTTTGTATAGCAGCTTTACTAGTACCACTGCATCATAAATTAGAAAAATGGGCAACGCATAAATTGGTGGAGAAGAATAAAGCGATACGATTGGCAGCGGCGAAGAAAACGATTGAGGAATTGGAGGAAGGATAGATGCGTAGCATCGGTGCAATTTTGTAACAAAGGGTTTCAACCCTTTGCAAAGAAGCGGCAAAAGATGGAGAGCCGTAGGCCTGCCTGTACGGTAGGCCTACGGCTCTTTGAGATAAAGATAATTAATTGAAAATTATATACTTAAAGAATTTTTATTTACTTTTGACTATTGATAGTAAATAGTAAAATAAATGAAAATCAAACACAGGATAACAAAGGCGTTGCAAGAAAAGGGGGACTTGAGTGTAAAAGAATTGGTGGATATCCTGCATGTTTCAAAACAGGCCATTCATATTGCCTTGAAACAATTGTTGGATGAAGATGAAATTGTAAAGTTTGGCCGCACCCCAAAAACAATGTACCGGCTGAATACAGGCACTACACCTGTTGCTGAAGATTTTTCAACAATAGATAATAACAGTCAAAATTACCTAGCTAAAACTTTTCTCCTGATTACCGAAATCGGCAAAATGCTGGAAGGTATTGAAGGATTTAATCATTGGTGCAGGCAGCGTAAACTGCCACTGGAAAAAACGTTGAATGAGTTTTTAACTACCCGGAAAAAATACGACGCATTTATTACTACAAAAGGATTAATTGATGGAAAAGAAAAAATAACAAATACAAAAGGATACAATAAAATTTACCTGGATGAAATATTCTACCTGGATTTTTATGCTATTGAACGCTTTGGCAAAACAAGACTGGGTACTTTGTTGCACTATGCCAAACAGGGGCAAAATAAATTTTTGATGAAAATATTGTTGACAGAGATAAAGCCAAAAGTAACAGCAATGGTAAAGGCGGGCAAATATGATGCGGTAGGTTTTGTACCCCCAACCATTCGCCGTGAGGTGCAGATCATGAAATACCTAGAAACACATTTAAAAATAAACCTGCCTAAAATAAATATTCAAAAGATATCGGGCATCATCCCTGTTCCGCAAAAATCATTGAACAAAATTGAAGAACGTATCAGCAATGCTGAAAATACTTTTGCAGTAAACGAAACAGTAAAATACAATCATCTGCTGTTAATTGATGATGCCGTGGGCAGCGGTTCCACTATGAACCAGATAGCTGGAAAAATAAAACAAAAAGAAATTGCAAAAAAAATAACGGGGCTTGCAGTAGTGGGTAGTTTCAAAGGCTTTGATGTGGTAACGGATGTGTAAACGGATACTGGTTAATTATCCCGTAACCAACTGAAATAAAAATCCTGCTAACAAATTAGCATAGTTACCGATCAGATTACTCAACACACCTAATAATATACCTAATGATACAAGAGAAGGATGGAAAGCAGATGCAACTACAGAAGCAGATGCAGGACCACCGATATTAGCCTGGCTTCCGATAGCGATATAGTGCCAGGGGGCTTTTAAAATTTTAGCCCCGATCAATAACACAGACAAATGTATCAGTAACCAGATAGAGCCGATAATGAAAAATGAGGAATTTATCTTTACATTTTGCAGATCCAGTTGCAGACCAATTGTTGCAATAACGAAAAACAACATTCCGTTACCTAAACTTGTCCAGATACGAATTGATTTTTTAAACAGGTTAGTAAATGAAAGTATCACCCCAAATGATGTGGAGAATAAAATCAACCATAATGATTTTTTGCCAAGGAATGACCAGGGATTGGTTTCATCTGTACCAATACTTTTTGAAAACAAATCAGCACAAAATTGTGAAAAAATAATTACTAATGCGTATGTGATTCCTAATATCACCCACAACTTAATAGCAGGAAAACCGATCTTTTCTTTTTTCTCCCTTGCTTCTTCTTCATTGTCGATCATATCATAATCAATTTCCTTTCCACCGGTAAGCCAACGATTGATTTTTTTATGAAACTTAACCGAGTACAATAAAAAGAACAACCAGATATTCTGCAGAATAACATCCGAGGCCAGCGATGTTAAAAACAATTCTTCACTGGCTCCATATACTTCTTTCATACTTAGTTGTCCGGGTGTACCATTAATCCAGCTGCCGTTTATACAAACCAACCCTCTCCAGGCAGCATCAGCTCCTTGTTGCAGCAATAATTCAGGATTAAATAACCCAACCAGTTTCAATGCCAGCGGACCGCCGATCACTATACCAATAGTTCCTATCAAAAAAACCAATAACCCTTTTCTGGTAACTCTTAACAAATCAGGAATATGAATGATGGCGGTGAGCATAATCAAACTCAATGGAAGAATGGTATTCATCGCCAGTATGCGAATACTATTACCCGGTTTTACAATACCAGTATTTGTTGCAATCGTTGGTAATAAATACAACAATAATATGGGAGGAACCCATTGATAGAGTTTCGGGAAAACCCCTTTCTTTTTTTCAGAAGAATAAATTACAAATGCGGTAACTCCCGCTACAATTAATAAGGAAGGCCAGTCATTGAGCATATTCATTAATCCCTGTAGTTTAATGCAGGTTTCCGATCGCCGATCAATGGAACATATTTAAAATCCGCTCCTCTCGCAGCTTGCCATTCCACTTTTGCTTTTTCAATAATTTTTGGTTGGGTAAAAAGATCTATACCTGTTAATGCCAATGTTTTTGCTGCCACCATCATTCCTTTGGTGCCAATTTCTGTTCCACCACAGGCAACCGCCTGCCAGCTATGCGAAGGTGTTCCCGGAATCCATGTTGCCGCACGGAAACCAACGGTGGGGACCACCCAACTTACATCAGCTACATCAGTAGAACCACCAGAACGATTTTCAGGATTTGCCTCTTCATATGGCTCAATAGTAGCAGCTTGACTGATCGGTGGACTTTTACCAATAAATGATTCCTGTAATTTTTTTCCGAACGAAATTTCTTCTGCAGTATAATTTACTCCTCCAACTTTTACCATATTATTGCGCATTACTCTTGCCAGCGTATCTATCGGCAATAATTCATACACTCCGCCAATTACTTCATATTCCATTTTTGTACCTGTACCCAACGCAGCGCCTTCGGCTATTTTAACAAGGCGATCAAACAAATCCATCAAAATATCTCTACGTGGATGCCGCATATAATAATATACTTCTGCATAATCAGGTACTACATTGGGTGCTTTACCACCGTCTGTAATTACATAATGCATTCTTGTATCTGAGGGCATATGTTCCCGCATCATGTTTGCCATCATGTCCATCGCTTCTACTCCATCCAAAGCAGACCTGCCTTTTTCAGGAAATGCAGAAGCATGTGCAGAGGTTCCTCTGAATCGGAATTTTGCAGTTTTATTAGCTAAAGAGGTATAGGGATTAGCTCCATTCTTACTATCGGGGTGCCAGTGCATCACAATATCTGTTCCCCCAAAAAGCCCTTCTCTTGCCATATATACCTTTCCAGAGCCTCCTTCTTCTGCCGGAGTTCCAAATACTTTTATTGTTCCCTGCATTTTATTTCTTTCCAGAAAACTTTTTAATTCTATTCCTGCAGCGGCAGAAGCCACTCCAAATAAATGATGCCCACATCCATGTCCGGCATTTAATGCAGCATTGGGTTCTTTTGCTGGTACTGCATTTTGAGATAGACCAGGTAATGCATCAAACTCTGCGAGTATACCTACAACAGGAGAACCGCTACCGTAAGTTGCTACAAATGCTGTTGGCATTCCGGCTACTCCTGCTTCAATCGTAAAACCATTTTCTTTTAATGTCTCTTGTAATAAAGCTGAACTCTTTACTTCTTTGTAACCCACTTCTGCATAATTCCATATCTGTAAAGCTTTGTCTTTATAAACTGAAAACCGGCTATCGATATTTTTAATGCTCTGCGTTTTATCTGCATCCCGGTTGGGTTGTTTGGTTGTTTTTTGGGCCATACTGCAACTGGTAAACAAAATTCCGGCAGTTACAAATCCGGCAATAATAAAATTTAGACGTTTCATTATTTGTATAATTTAAAAAGTGATTTTAAAAAAGATTGCGCTGCTACTTTTCCTTTTCGTTCTATAATATCTCTGGTTGTATTATCGCCTACTTCATAGGTAACTGATTCCGCATTGTAGTGATTATAAAAATAACCTTTACTTACAAAGCTTTCATTCTTTTCTGAGGCTCTGATATTTAACTTCCCCTGTGCTAATTCCTTTTCCATTTCTGCTAACATGCCATCCATCAAACCAGGCAGGTTTGATTTTTTTGTTACCGAGTTGGTATAAAAAATATCATCCCAGGTAGAGTGAAAGTCAATAAAGAATAAAATTTTAGACTGGTTTACAGTAATTGAACTATCAATAAAATGATTAACCTGTTTTACTTCCGGTTGATTTTGCTGCAACCAGTCTCTGTTCAGATCAATCCCTCCGGCATTATGCCGCCAGTGTCCGTTATCAACTCCATCAGGATTCATTAATGGTACAACATAGGTTACAAACTTCTTTCTGTACTTGCAGCTCAATTTATTATTTTCCAATAATACATTCACAAATTGCTGCATCGCAAAATAACCGGTTACCTCCGGCGGATGCTGGCGACTGATGATGACGACAGAAGGTTTATTCTTTTTTATTTTACCGATAGTAAAATAGTTGATTGGTTTTCCGTAAGTAGAATAACCTGCAATTCCATGTTTAATTTTTTTATTATCGGGCAACTCATCTATCCAGTCATATACATCTTTTGATGAAGTGATTTCCTGTGCCGCTAACCAAACAGTATCGCCTTTATTAATATTTAGTCTAACTAAGGCCGAAACCGGGTTTGAACCGACACCAAACTTTTCTGTTCCAGGTTGTATATATTCCACCATTGATGAATCTACAGGCTTCCAGTTTTTACCATCGGTACTCATCTTTGGATAATACCGATGTTTGCTTTTGGTGTACGTTAATTCAACAATTATCTTTTTTGATTGCTGTGCAGTAACATAAAAAGCATACCATGGGCTGGGGTTGATCGGATAATTCTCAGCACTGATCAGCACTGTAAATACTGAATCATTCTTTTGAGAGACGTTGTTGAATCGGCCTGCTAAAAAATCACAACTAAAAAGCAACCGGTTGCTATCAAAAGTATATCGCCGCTGCGTTATAGTATCAATCTTTTTGCTAACGGTTACAACTTCTTTCGCCGGTTCCTGTCCTTTAAAAACTTCATCCTGCGAAAAAGCAGGGTCAATGCTTAGTAATAGCATTGACCCTGCAATAAATAAAATTTGTATTTTTTTTATTTGAATCTGCAATCGAATAAATTTCTAATTACTGGTTCAACTGTGTTTTTAGATACAAATCAGGAGTAGGTTTAGGCACATTAGGATTTGCATTGATCTCAGTTTGTGCATAGATCACTCTTTCCGGATGTTTTGTTGCAGTTGTTGTTGTAAATGGTATAGGCACATTTACATCATTTTCACTTTTACGTAATCGCCTTGCATCATTGAATGGAAGAATTGTACCATATAATGTTACGTAACGTTCTTCAATAATTTCTTTCATCAATGCTTTATCAGGAGTTAATGATCCCGGGTTTTCAATACCCAGAGGAGCAAAATCGGTAGCAAGATAATCTGTGTACAAAATGGTTCCACCAGTTGGTGGCATTGCAGGTAACCCAAGATTGGTTCTTAATACTACTCTTAACTGATTTAATCTTGTAAGACCTTCTGTAAATCCAAGGGCACTTAATCTTAATCCTGCTTCAGCCAGTATCAATAAATTTTCTTCATACGTAACCAATGGCATCGGTGCATCCTTACGGGCTACTCCAAGTTCTGTATTTGCAGAAGAGCCACCAATCTTATAATATTTCAAACGGGCATCTTCATTTGTTTTTGCATTATTTCTGTTTCCGGTTTGACCTGATTTTAACAGCGTTTCATTCAACCATGATCCTGTTGTCGTCATATAGCCACCTCGCTGATCAATAAAAGTATTTAACAGGTTATAATCTCCATCAGGCACCAATGCCGGTGGATTAAATTTCCAGGAAAGGGTTGTGGAATTAATACCCAATAATGCCGCATCATATGCTTTCTGGTATTCCCTTGTTTCCATGTAATATCTTGCCTTTAACGTATAGGCAATTCTGATCCAGGTGGTACTTTTATGAGCAAAAATATCATTTGGCAGCACTGCATTCGGGGCTGCTGCTGATAAATCAGCGATCGCATCCGATAATAATTGTTGAATTCCGGCATAAGCATCTAATTGCTTATCAAACTTTGGAACCGGGAATGCATCATTAGCTCTTTCTGAAAATGGTATATCACCATATAAAGCCGTTGCAGTTCCTAATGCATTGGCTTCAATCACTCTTGTAATACCGGAGTATGACTTATTAGTCGGTAATTTTTCCCGGATTAATGCAGCTTGCTTCGCAATGCTTTGGTATATGTATTGCCAGGTGTCATTTGATTCTTCACCCGAAATATTATACTCACCTAGCCCTTTGTATAATAAAGCAATTCCTTTGTATTGGTTCATCCACATTCCGGTAATACGCTGAATATGGCTAACCTGTACCGTTATATTCGCCAACTCAATCCCTTTTAAAAGTGTTTCAGCATTTACATCTGTCGGGTTATTAGGATCTACATTTTGTCCATCATAAACTTTTGTACATGATGTAACAATGAAGATCAAACTGAATATTATTAATAATTTTTTCATAATAGTTACTTTAAGCAATTAAAAATTAAGGTTAATAGTAAATAACCAGCTACGGGTACTTGGATTAGTAAAATACTCAGTTCCAAAACCATTGTTAACGCCTGACTGATTTACTTCCGGATCAAAACCTACGATATCAGTCCATAATGCCAGGTTTCTACCACTGAGTGAAAAACGCATTGAACTGAATTTGGTAGCTTTTTTAAATCCTGGTGAGCTTAAAGTATAACCCAAAGAAACTTCACGAAGCCTGGTCCAACTGGCATCACCAACAAAAAACTCACGAATAGCAGAAGAGCCTAAACCTGCACCTCTTGATGTATACCATGCTTCATCTAATAAAACATTTCCACCGCCATAATTTCCAATATTGGCTCTAACAACTGTACCAACAGGAAACGTCACACCGTTCACATTTTTCAAAGCTTCTGTTAATGTAATTTCATTAGCTACATCAGCATGTGTACCGAAATTATATAGCACAGCCTTTGTACCTTGCGAAATATCCCCCCCCTGGAATGTTTCAAAAAGGATACTGAAATCAATTCCTTTGTATGAAGCTGAAAGTCCGGCTCCACCTCTCCAATCAGGATTTGGATCACCGATAACACCTTGCTCATTATCTATCTGAGGGAATCCATTGCCATCCAATACATAATCACCTTTACGATCCCTTAATGCACGGGGTCCCCATAATACACCTAACGGATAACCCTCAACCGCCCTTGAACTTACAGATTGTGTTGTAAGATCAACTGTTCCGGTTCCACTAAGACTTAGCACCTTATTTCTGTTTTTGTTATAATTAGTATATAACTGAACTCCCCAATCCTTATTTTTTATTATATCATATTTTAGATCCATTTCAAATCCTTTATTTTCCATTGACCCTGCATTAGTATACTGACTGGTAAATCCACTGGATGGAGGAAGTGAAACATTTAATAAAATGTCTTTAATCTTATTTTGATAATAAGATAGTGATAAACTTATTTTATTATTCCAAAAACGCAGATCAGTACCAATTTCCCACTCGGTCTTAATTTCCGGTTTCAGATTATCATTTCCTTTTGAATTATCCAAACGATATCCTCCGCCAAAATTTGTTAAGGCTAAACCATCATCATACGCATTATAAACAGCCGTTTCATAGGTAGTTATAAAATTATAGGGAGAGGGTTGAACACCTACCTTACCCCAGGCAGCACGAAGTTTACCAAAACTTAAAATTTTTGAGTTTTGCAATGCGGGTAGTTTAGTAAACTGCCAGGCAATATCTGCTGAAGGATAAACAAAGCTTTTACTAATAGTAGATGCCGCTTCTACTGCAACACCAACATTTGCAAACACCTGATCTTTAAATTCTAATCCCAATGTAGAATAACCTCTATTGGAACTTACATGCCTAAAACTATTAATAGCATGTGTATTGGCGTCAGCAGATAAAACAAAATTCTGTAATGTAATATCATCTAAGAAGTTAGATGCTTCTGCATACAAAATTTCACGTTTCCTGTCATTGATATTTCCCCCTAGGATTAAAGTACCTTTTAAGTCATTGGTAATATCTTTTGTAATTCTTCCAATCAAATCAAGATTTTTTTCTATTTCAGATATTTTTTCATTTCTGTAACTACCTACAGATCTTTCGCCAGCAGAACCTACCGGGAAGAAATAAATACGTTTGTCGAAATTCGCATCAAGACCACCTCTTAATATTAATTCTAACCAGGGTAGTGGATTAGAAGAAATTTCAGAAGAAACCAGGAAGCGATCTACTTTTGAAGTGGCATCTTGCCTGTAAATAGTCCAGTAAGGATTGTTATATGTTGGCTGTACATTATCGCCACGATAACGACGATAACTTCTCTGGCGGTTTCTATATTCAATACCATTTGCATCAAAATAGCTACCGATATAATCAGTATTATCAAAATCCGGAGCTGTTCTTAATAAACCTAAGTAAAGACCTGCCGTGTTTGAATTATTCTGTATACGATCAGAACTTACATTAATATAAGCTGCTTTATTACTAAACTTAAGATATTTTCCAAAATTGTGGTCTGAATTTAAGCGAACAGAGTTTCTCTTGTAATTACTGTTAGACCTGATTATCCCATCCTGATTCAAATTTTCGAGGCTCATGAAAAACCGGGATTTATCTGAACCTCCGCTTAAGGAGATTGCATTTTGCCAATAATGTCCTTTTCCAAAAATGCCATCAAAGTTCTTGTCAACAAAATTCTCAGTGCTGTTTTTACCTCCACTCGGGTTTGAAGCAGTACCGCTGGCCAAGGTTTTATAAATATTACCTGTTATATAACTCTGAAAATAAGGTGTTCCACTTGTTACATCTGCAGCACCTGATCTTGCTGATATTTTATCACCCCAGGAGTTTGCACTTGTAGCGCTATATCTTCCACCAGAACCTTGTCCATAAGTGGTTTGTAGAGGATGTTTTTTATTTATTTCATCAACAGAATAGCTGGAAGTATAATTTATTTTAAGAGCACCGGCTTTTCCTTTTTTGGTTGTAATTACTACAACACCATTAGCAGCTCTTGATCCCCATAAGGCTGCAGCTGAAGCACCTTTTAAGATCTGTAGTGATTCAATATCATTTGGGTTAATATCATTTAGTCTTGATTGTTGTACAACACCGGTTCCTACTGAGCTTGATCCATTACCATGTATTTCTGTATTACTAATTGGTATACCATCAACAATTATTAATGGTTCTGACGAACCAGTAATTGTATTTGCACCTCTTATTCTGATATTAGCACCTGCACCGGGATCGCCGGTAGATCTTGTAATTAAAACACCAGATGCTTTACCTGCCATACCTTGTAATAAACCAGTCTCGCCAGAAGCTACTACATCGGCAGCATTAATTTTCGAACTGGAAGACCCAACTCTATCTGTTCTCTCTCTAAATCCAAGAACTGTAACAACAACGTTTTCCAATTCGGCTGTTAATGGTTTCAATGTTGCATTAACTATAGACTTTCCGGTAATATCCATTTCAAAAGTCTGAAAGTTTACATAAGTAAAAACTAATGTACTTGCTGATGCAGGAACTGTTAATTTGTATTCACCGATAGCATTTGTACTGGTTGCAGCCCTGCTTCCTTTGGCAGAGACACTGGCTCCTGATAATGGAGAGCCGTCTTCTGCAGTTACTTTTCCTGTAACTTCTTTTTGCTGGGCCATCGAAGAAAAAGATACCCCGATGATCAGTATTAACGCTGTCACTACTTGTTTAACTTTCATTTTGTAATTTTTTATTAAGCAATTCTATTTTCGATTCACAAAAAACTTTGCAATGTGCAATTAATAAATGTAGGTGTGATGATGTTTTGGTATTCGATAGTCTAAAAATAAAAAAGTTTTTCCTAAGACAACCATTTTTTCTTCGCTTTTCGAAAATTTCTTATTAAAACTAACAATTGTTGTTTTAATAATGTACAATAAGCACTTCTGATTAACTAGAATATATTTTCTTTGTGGCTAATTAGTTACAGATAATCCACAACTACCTATATTTATTCCATATTTATAGCAATATGAAACTATTAAAGAGTCTTTACTTCCAGAGAAGTGAAGACAGAGCCCTTACCAATATTATTGGAAATGCAGTGGCAAATAGTGTGATTAAAAAATGGGAAAAAGAACTTGATATACCAACAGCGAAAAAACTGCTAGGCTAGGCAAGTTATAAAAAATAAATATAGAAGTTCTGCCAGTAGAATAATCAGTCCTTTCATTTTTATTTTAGCCTTAAAGTATTGCGATACTTTATAAATTATATTTACATTATGAAATATTTACTTTTTTTATTCCTCATTCCACTCCAACTTGAAGCGCAACATCCAGCTTTTTCGACGAAAGAAATTTCTAACTGGAAAAAGCAGGCACAAAATATCACCATCATCCGTGATAATTTTGGCATACCGCATATTTATGGAAAAACCGATGCTGATGCAGTGTTTGGCCTTTTATATGCCCAGTGCGAAGATGATTTTAAAAGAGTGGAGTTGAATTACGTTGAGAAACTGGGAAGACAGGCTGAATTAACCGGTGAAATAGATTTGTACGAAGACTTACTCAATCGCCTGGTAATTGATACAGCGGCTGCAATGAAAGACTATGCAAAAGCACCCTCTTGGTTAAAAAATATTTTGAATGCGTATGCAGCCGGCATCAATTATTATCTCTATAAAAACCCCAAAGTAAAACCTGCATTACTTACCCGGTTTGAACCATGGTATCCTTTATTATGGACCGATGGCAGCATTGGTGCCATTAGTACTGGTGGCATTTCTACCAATGAATTAAAGGCATTTTATTCCGGTAATGATGATGCTATCGCCTATAATGACACAAAAGATTTTTTTGCAAGAGAGGAAAATATGGCTGGTTCCAACGGATTTGCATTTTCTCCTTCCATAACTGTATCAGGCAATGCTATATTATATATCAACCCGCATGTTACTTTTTACTTCCGACCCGAAGTGCATATGGTTAGTGATGAGGGATTAAATGCTTATGGTGCTGTTACCTGGGGGCAACCATTCGTTTATCAAGGCTTCAATGAACATTGCGGATGGATGCATACCTCTTCGCAGGCAGATATATCTGATGCCTATATAGAAAAACTAACAACAAAAAATAACGAGTGGACTTATGAGTATGAAGGGAAACAAAGACCTGTAATAAAAAAACAAATTACTATTAAGTATAAAACAGCAAATGGATTGGCAGCAAAAACTTTTACTACACTCTTTACACATCATGGTCCCATCATGGCCAAG
>JBBSJN010000079.1:0-11677 GCA_038257235.1 Chitinophagales bacterium | reverse complement strand
TTTTTATTAATCAGCACTTCACCTCTTATCTCAATCTGTTGAATGCCATACTCAGAAAATTTTGCCGATAGCGGCAGCGAACGAATTTGTTTAATATTTGTTGTAACCTCATCTCCTTCAACTCCATCGCCTCTTGTAGCACCACGAACTAATAAATCATTCTCATAGATTACGGATATGCTTCCTCCGTCAAATTTTGGTTCCACACAGTATTCAATTGCCGAAAGTCCTGACAATTCTTTTGCTTTTCTGTCAAAGCCAATAAGATCATCACTGTTGTACGAATTATCAAGCGAAAGCATTGGCACAAGATGAAAGGCGGATGGAAAATCTTTTGTTAGTCCTTTTGCAACACGTTGTGTAGGAGAATCAGGAGTAATGAACTCTGGATACTTAAGTTCAGCTTTTTCTAATATTTTATACAACTTATCATACTCAACATCTGCAATTAAAGGATCATTTTGTATATAATACCTGTATTCATGAAACCGTAACACAGTTCTTAATTCCTCTATAATTTTAGCATTTTCTAAGTCTGTTATTGATAATTTAATATACTGATTTGTAATTGCTTGCAAATGCTGAATGGTTGCCGGGGAATACATATTACATTTTTAAATAGTAAAGGTAACATCTCCAATTAAGAAGAGAATAGAGAAAAATTTAATAATTTAATGTGTAGAAAGTACATATTTATTATATTTGAATATTGATTGCTGCAAAACTGTTTGCCGACAGTTTAAAATGATTTAGATAACAACAGCTTGCTATGAAAAAAAATCTTTCTGTTTTTACTGTTTTATTATTTACATGTATAACTGGAAAAGCTCAATTACTTTCCTGGTCTCCTGATTTTGTAAAAGATAATGATAACATTTCAATTATTCTGGATGCTACCAAAGGCAATCAGGGATTGAATAATTATTCACAACTATCAGATGTTTATATACATACGGGTGTGATTACCAGTCAAAGCACATCTTTTTCAGATTGGCGGTATGTAAAGTTTAATCAGAATTTTAATCAGCCGAATCCGCAACTCCAGGCAACATCCTTAGGCAGCAATAAATGGAAATTTGACATTACGAATATCCGGGCTTTTTATGGAGTGCCGCCGGGTGAAACGATTTTGAAGATTTCAGTTCTTTTCAGAAATGGAAATGGAACAATAGTGCAAAGAAATACAAATGGTAGTGATATGTACATACCTATATATAGTACTGATCTTGCTGTAAGATTTTCTAATCCTTTATTCCAACCTACTTTTATTAGAATACCAGAGCAGATCAATAAACAAGCCGGTGATAACATTGCATTAACTGCTATCAGTAATATCAATGCTGATAACATGAAAATATATCTGAATGGTACAGTTATTCAATCAACAAACAATATCAATTCTATTTCAGCTAATCCTGTATTGACAAATGGTGGTACAACTACGATTGTAGCTGAGGCAACTGTTGGAAGTGTTATTAAAAAAGATACTTTCCAGTTTTTTGTTTCTGGGGGAGTCAGTGTATTACCATTACCGACCGGTGTAAGGGATGGTATCAATTATTTAGCAGGTAATACAGCTGTTACTTTAGTATTAAATGCTCCTGGTAAAGGAAGGGTATCAGTTATTGGTGACTTTCCAGGTAGCAACTGGCAGGAACAAACAGCCTATGCCATGCATAAAACACCGGATGGAAATTATTGGTGGCTGCAAATTAACGGCCTTACTCCCGGCACTGAATATTCTTTTCAATACCTTGTCGATGGTATTTTAAAAGTTGGGGAACCCTATGCCGAAAAAATCTTAGATCCTTTTAATGATAATTTCATATCCGGCACTACTTATTCAGGTATAAAAGTATATCCAACCGGATTAACAACAGGTAATGTAAGTGTGTTGCAAACTGCTGCTCCGGCTTACAACTGGACAACCAATAGTTTTTTACGACCTGATAAACGGAATCTTGTTATCTATGAAATGCTGGTAAGAGATTTTGTAGCAGCACATGATTGGAAAACGATTCGTGATACATTGAACTACTTACAGCAACTTGGTATAAATGCAATTCAACTTATGCCTGTTAATGAATTTGATGGTAATGAGAGCTGGGGCTATAATCCTGCTTATTTCATGGCTCCAGATAAATATTATGGACCAAAAAACAGTTTAAAAGAATTTATTGACTCTTGTCATCGCAGAGGTATAGCAGTTATTATGGACATTGCACTAAATCATACTACTGGCGCCAATCCATTAGCAGCTTTGTACTGGAATAGCTCAGCGAATCAACCTGCTGCCAACAACCCGTGGCTTAATCAAACAGCTACGCATCCATTCAATGTCTTTAACGATTTTAATCATGAGAGTTTACGAACAAGATATTTTACCAGCAGAGTTGTGGAACATTGGCTGCAGGAATATAAAATAGATGGATTCCGCTTCGATCTTTCTAAAGGATTTACACAGGTAAACTCCGGAACTAATGTTGGTCTCTGGAGTCAGTATGATGCGAGCCGTGTTGCAATTTGGAAAAGATATTATGATACATTACAATTAAAATCGCCGGGATCGTATGCCATTCTGGAACATTTTGCAGATAATAGCGAAGAGATAGAACTTTCAAATTATGGTATGATGCTTTGGGGAAATAATACTACTCAGTTTCAGGAGGCGGCAATGGGCTATATTGGAAATTCAAATTTTGAAGGAAACTTATTTACAGCAAGAAACTGGTCACAGCCATACCTTGTTGGCTATATGGAAAGTCATGATGAAGAAAGATTAATGTACAAAAACCTCCAATTTGGTAATGCAGCTGGAAGTTATAATACCCGGGACTTAAATACTGCATTAAAAAGAATGCAATTAACAGCAGCTTTTTTCTTTACTATGCCAGGACCAAAAATGATATGGCAATTTGGAGAATTAGGGTATGATTATTCTATAAATTACTGTACAAATGGAACCGTAAATAATAATTGCAGGTTAGATAATAAACCAATCAGATGGGATTATAAAAATAACCAGCAAAGAAATGAATTGTATCAAACGTATAGCGCATTAAATAAACTCCGGTTTCATCCTCTTTTCAAAGCAAATTTTACATCCAATAGAATTGGTAAAAATTTAGCTGGTGGATTTAAATGGTTACAAACTACCACTGATACTTCCAATATCTGTGTTATTGGAAATTTCGATGTTACCAATGTAACCGGATCCGTTACTTTTCAAAATGCAGGAATCTGGTATGATTACTTAAATGGTGGAACTTTTACTTCTACTGGCAATCCACAAGCTTTTACATTGCAACCTGGTGAATTCAGAGTTTATATTAACAGAAATATTTCAGGAAGTACAACTTCGGGTGCAGGTAGCAATACATTTACTGCTAAAGTATTTCCCAATCCATTGGAGATATCATCTTTACTCGAATTGGAAATGCCTGCAGCCGGAAAAGTGAGTATCACTATTTTAAATTCAATTGGGCAAAAAATAAAATCTTTCGATACAGGAGAATTGAATAAAGGAATCAATACAATAAACATTGCTGATAAATTATCCTTTTTTACAAGAGGAATCTATATCTTGACAGTAACCGGATTTAATAAAACTATACCAGTAAAAATATTGGTTAAATAAACCTGATAAATAGTATGGAAAAGAATCAACAGCTAAAAACTGCTGCAATCGAGAAAATAAGTCATTTGGATTATTTTAATATTGCCGTATCTGTAGACTGTGTCATTTTAGGATATTCCGATAAAGATCTAAAGGTGCTTTTAATTAAGTCGGATCTGGAAGAGTTTGAAGATTTATATTCTTTACTTGGTGATTTAGTAAACCCTTATGAAGACATTGAAAGTGCATCTTATCGCATTTTAAAAGAAAGAACGGGTCTGGATGATGTATTTCTTGAACAGGTACAAGCTTTTGGAAGTATTGGAAGGCATCCTTCAGGTAGAGTTATAACTATAACCTATTATTCATTAATTGATATTAAACATCATAAATTGATGTTGGATAATAATGAATTGCATTGGCACTCTGTTAACGATATTGGTAAGTTAGCTTTTGATCATAAATTGATTCTTGACACATGTATGAACAGACTAAGACAGCAGGTGATGGAAAATCCTATTGTATTTAATTTGTTACCCGAAAAATTCTCATTAAGACAATTACAAGAGCTATATGAGTCGATACTTGGGATTGAACTTGATCGTAGAAATTTTAGAAAAAAAATCATGTTAAAAGACTGGCTAAAAGATATTGAAGAAATGGAAGATGATGTTCCTCACCGGCCAGGCAAATTATATATGCTAAAAAAGCAATTCAAAAAAGCAAACTATGGTGCTATTGAAAATCGTATAATGCTGAGTTAATATAATATCCTTTAAACATCAAAATAAGCTGAGATTTTTTAACCTAGTTATTCCGACTAATTTAATTTTTTCATAATTTATTGATTATCAATGTCTCAATAAATTTTCAAATGAAAATTTATTATTTTTTCTAATGACCGCTGTATCAATCCATTAGCATTTACTTAAAATCTCTTGTTTAAATAATCTCTTTTTTTCACACAAATAAGTTAAAATTTATTTCCTCCGAATTTAGAAATGACTTATTATTGTGTCCTCAATACACATTGAGAAAACGATTATCGAATTGCTTAACAATTAATGATTGCTTATGTCATCTCAAAAACTATTAAAAGCAGTAGCTTTTTTTATTCTACTCTTTGTTACCAATTTATTATTTGCACAAGAAAGAGTAATCACAGGAAAAATTACTGATTCAAAAGAAGGAACACCAATGAATGGTGCTACTGTTTCGGCTAAAGGTAGCCGTACAGCTGTTCAATCTAAGAGTGATGGTTCTTATACTATTACTATTCCTTCATCTGTCAATACACTGGTCATATCAAGTGTAGGTTATGCAGCCCAGGAAATAGCTGTTACCGGCGCATCTGTTTTAGATGTAAAATTAGTAGCTACCAATACCGCTTTGAATGAAGTAATCGTAATTGGTTACGGCACACAAAGAAGAAAAGATGTTACAGGTGCCATTTCAAAAGTTAGTGGTGAAAAGTTAAACACAATTGTTTCTCCCAGTTTTGAATCTGCTTTACAAGGAAAAGCTCCGGGTGTACAAGTAATACAGGGTAACGGTCTCGCAGGTTCAGGCGCAGTGATTCGCATTCGTGGAAATAGTTCAATCTCCGCTAGTGGTGATCCATTGTATGTCGTTGATGGAATTCCAATTATTTCTGATCAGTTTCTACGGGGCAACGGCGGTGCTATGAATCAAAACCCATTGGCTTCTATTAACCCATCAGATATTGAATCTATTGAAATTCTAAAAGATGCAGGTGCTACCGGTATTTATGGATCAAGAGGTGCCAACGGAGTAATATTGATAACAACCAAAAGAGGTAAGTCCGGAAAACCCAGGTTTAATTATTCCACAAGATTAGGCGCTGCCACCTATGCCAAAAGACAAAAGTTTGTAAATGGTACTGAATGGCTACAGTTAAGACAAGAAGCTTGGGAGAATGATGGACGCACAGGCCAGGCAGATCTACCTGGAGGATTAACATTAGCTACAGCAAGTCAGAATAATACTGATTGGTGGGATCTATTAACACAGGTTGGATTTATAAACGAACATAACCTGAGTATGACACAAGGAAACAGCAAACTTAAAACTTTTGCTAACCTCTCTTTCAGCAATAATGAAGGTTATATCAAAACCAACAGTTATGAAAGGATCAGTGCAAGGCTCAATATGGATTACAATATTCTGAGTAATCTGAAAGTTTCTTTAACATCAGGCTATAACAGGGGAACTAACAGACGAGTATCAGCCGCATGGGATGGAGGTATTGGTGATGCTATGAGTAGTGCTTTGCCAATATTTACACCTTATAATGCCGATGGTTCCTATTTTACGAATGGCGCCAACCCAATTCGTAAAATACAGGAAACAAAAAGAAGAGAAATAAACAACCGCTATATAGGTGGTCTTTCTTTTGAGTATGAACCTATAAAAAATTTATTTATTAGGGCAAATGGTTCTATTGAATATATAAAGGGTCTCGACAATATTTTTGAATCCGCCAATTGGATAAATAATCCTGACTCAGGATATGCAAAGGCATTTCCTTATTGGGGAACCAATAAAAACGGAAATGTGACTGTGAATTATCTGACGAATATTGGCGATAACCATAAATTTAATTTCTTACTGGGAGCTGAGGCAAATGAATATGTTCAAAAAAGTTATTTATTTGAAATAGGACAATTTGCAGTTCAGCCATTTTGGGACAACACACAAGCTTTTAAAGACAGAAGAGATTTCTTTATTCAGCAAAGAGAATCACAAACACCACCGCAAGCAACTGTAAAATCTGATGGCGAATACACTTTCAATAGTTTTTTCAGCCGTATCAATTATACATATAAAGACAAATTTTCTGGTCATGTTACAGTAAGAGCTGATGGATCTTCAAAATTTGGCACAAATAATAAACATGGATTTTTCCCGGCAGCTTCAGCAGCCTGGACTTTAAGTGAAGAAGACTTTATAAAGGATGTTAAATTCATTAATTTCTTAAAGCTAAGAGCCAGCTATGGTATTGTTGGAAATGCAAGTATTGGATCTGGAAATTATTATGATAATTATAGGATAGGTGGTACATTTTATAATGGTGGCAATACTTTATACCTGAATAATCTGGGTAATCCAGACTTGCAATGGGAAAGGCTGCAAAACATAGATGTTGCAGTGGAATTTGCAGTTTTTTCAAATAAATTAACAGGAGAACTAGCGTATTATAATAAGCAAACCACATCAACAATTTTAAGCCCGGGATTAGCACCATCCACTGGTGTTCCTGATATTAATAGAAATCTTTTTGATAGTAAAGTACTAAATGAAGGACTTGAGTTGAGTTTGAACTATAAAATCATCAACAAGCCAAATGTTAAATGGTCTGTAGGTGGAAATATTTCAAGAAATTATAATGAAGTATTGGATTGGGAATTAGGTCCGGATGCGGTGAGTGGTGGAACCAACGATACCCGGGTAGTAAAAGGTTTGCCGATTGGTGTTAATTACCTTGTTCGTTACCATGGAGTAGATCCTGTTGATGGTTTACCAATATGGTTGGATAAAAATGGCAAACAGACAAAAACATTCTCTTTGGATCACAGGGTATTTGCCGGCAGTGTTATGCCAGATTATATTGGTGGGTTTAGTACGTCCGCAGAGTATAAAGGATTTGATTTTAATGTATTATTTACATATGTAATTGGTGGAAAAATATATGACAACTCTGCCAAATATCAGTTCATGGGCGTTTCTAAAAAGAACTGGAATTTCAGAGAAGATTTTTTAGACCGATGGACTAAGCCAGGTGATATTGCCAAATATCCGAGGCTTACATACGATGCAACTACTTATCCTGGTTTGCCAAGTGAAGATCAGTTTAACTCAACTATGTTTTTGTATGATGCCAGTTATTTAAGAATGAGAGAGCTGACAATCGGATATACATTACCTAGAAAAACAATTGAAAAGCTTAAGCTCAAAAATGTAAAATTCTATCTGTCAGGGTCTAACCTGCTCACTTTCACGAAGTATCCAGGTGGTGATCCAGAAATTACGAGGGATTTTGAAAATCCGCAGGATAGAAACCTGAGTGCAAACGTTACCTATTTAACGGCCCCCACTCAAAAAACCTTTGTTTTTGGTATTAACGTAGGATTTTAAATTATTAACTATTTAATTAAGACACACATGAAAAATATTTTTAAAATTATACTGGCAATACTTGTAGTTATAAACTTCAGTGCCTGTAAAAAGTTTCTGGAGCGGCCACCGGAAGGCCAGTTAAATGAAGAACAGGCATTAAAAACAGAAAGTGACTTAGTTGCTTTTTCAAATGGCATTTATACGCTTATTGCCGATGGTGCTTTTTATGGCGGTCGTCATCAGGTGATGAACGAATTATTGGGTGATCATTATCGTGGCGACTTTTTTACCGGCGATTTTTCCGAAATCTATAAAAGACAGAACTCTATTTTTGGAGGTACAAGAGATGCTTATTATAAAAAACAATATGAAGTAATAGCAAGAAGTAATAAAGTAATATCAAGACTTGATCTTGCTACAACTCAAAAAAACCAAATTGAAGGTGAAGCAAAATTGTTCCGTGCAATTGCCTATTTTGAATTGGTAAGAATGTTTGCTCAACCCTGGGGTTATACAACTTCTAATTCTCATCTAGGCGTTCCTTTACGTACTATACTTGATTTAACTTCTAAACCACGGTCTACAGTTGCAGAAGTTTATGCGCAGATCATTCAGGATCTTAGTGCAGCAGAAGGGCTTTTACCTGACGTATCATCAAATGGTAAATTTTATTCTGCTACCAAATGGGCTGCTAAAGCTTATCTGGCAAAAGTTTATTTTCAGCAGAATAATTTTACAAAAGCATTCCAATATTCCAACGAAGTTATCAGCAGCAATAAGTTTATGCTCGATGCCAATTTTGCTAACCGCTATTCTTTGGGTTTAAGCACAGAAGGAATATTGACAATTGCAGATGATCCAAATGGTTTCAGGCCCGGTGGTGAATTGATTGGCGCTTTTCGGTCTGATGTAGGTTTGCCCAATTTCAGACTTACAGATCAGTTTTATGCAGTGGCAACTGCCCGTTCTGCTGATGTAAGAAAAGCCTGGTATAGCAATACCTTGCAACCCGGATTTAATGTGCTTACAAAGTATAATAAAAATAATTTTGCTTTACCACTTGTTCATCTTACAGAAATCACTTTGATAAGAGCCGAAGCCGGTGCAGAAACAGGCGGAGCAAATCTTGCTGTTGCTATTGGAGATATTAACAGAATAATGACAAGAGCATATGGAGGAACAACGTTTAACCTTGCCCCAGCTGCTTCTGCTTCATTGGTAATATCAACAACAAGAGCAGAACGGGAATTAGAAATGGTAGGTGAGGGCAACCGCACACAGGAAATAAAAAGAATTGGAGCAAGAAGTGGTACGAACATTGATCGTAGAAATTCACTCTGGAACTGTAATGGATTTATTCTACAGTTTCCGAAAGCTGAGTTGGATGCCAATACCAATTTTATTATGAATGTTGAAGGAGGATGTTTCTAAAAATTAAAAACGATTGTTTATGAAAATAATAATATTAAAAAGAAGTTTACTGGTAATGACTATAGCATTAGTTTTTACAGCCTGCACACCAGCAGAACGACAAGAATTAGGTGTTCCCCGCAACATTGTAGAGTCTTTGGCCGGCAACTGGAAATTAACGAAGGCTACACAGGTTGATGAAGATGCAGCTAAAAAAGGATTTCCATATAAAGAACTGGATATAACATCACTTTTCCCTTATACAAATTTTGTTTTGCAATTAAATTTGAATAATGGAGTCCCCGCAACTTTTACTACAACACCTGGTTCATCACCAAAGATTATTAAACTAGCTTCAGGTACCTGGTCACTTGATGATAATCTATCTCCTAAAAATGTGACACTAACCAGTGGTGCTACTACTGAAATAGTGACGTTGGGTGGATATCCGGTGGGTCCTTATAATACACTTAAGTTAAAAGTGGAAAGAAAGGATGCAGCGACAGGAAAATTGCTTATTTCTTACAGTTACGAATTTGCTAAACAATAAATGATTGCTATATGAAGAAGTTATTATACATAGTTTTATTAATGAGTGTTATGGCTATTGCCAATGCTCAAAACCCATCTTTTGTTCCATCAAGTTTTACTGCAGAAGATCAGGTAACCTTAACAATTGATGTATCAGGTACAGGCATGGCCGGGGCGGCAGAAGCTTTTATCTGGATTTTTTCTAATCCAAATGGAACTGGTGGTGTTAATGGCACTGTTAATGGAGATTGGACAAACTCATCGAATGCAGCTAAAATGACTGCAGCCGGAACCAATAAATGGAGTTTTACTTTTATTGGAACTGTTTTATTTGGACAAGCTCCTGCACAGTTAAAGAGTTTTGGTTTTCTGGTAAAGAAAAAAGATGGCTCTGCTCAGTCGCCGGATTATAAGCCATTTAATTTTGATCCATTAGTTTTTACTCCGACTTTATTCAGGGTTTTTCCTTCTAAAGTAGGTGTTGATGATGTTGTTTCAGTAAACTTTGACAGAACTTATGGCGTTTCTGTTAATGAACAAAGAATGACACCAACTACAGCTACTATTACCATGTATGATGATAATGGTGCACAGGTTGGTACACCATTAACAATACCGGTAAGAAGTTTTGCTTCTACTATATGGACAGCTACTTTTATTCCATCATCCAACTTTACACCTGCAACAGGTCGAAAGCTGTTTAAGTTCAAATATAAATTTAACGGGACTGTACAAGATGCAAGTGGAAACTCAATACTTGTTTCATCATCCGAATCGGAAATAGTATTTACAACAATGCAATAAAAAATATTAAAACTACATTATGAAAAAGATACTATATATACTTACAGCCACTTTATTTGTTTTGTCTGGCTGTAAAAAAGCTGATTTTGCAGATTCAACTGTAACCGGAGAAGGCCTTGTGAATTTTGTACTAAGGACACCCTCCTCAGGAACCAAACTTGTTTTAAATGCAGCCACTCCCAATGAAAAAGTTACCATTACCTGGACTGCTTCTCAACCCGGTATTTCCATTACCCCAACTTATACCTGGATAGCCGCATTAAAAAACGGAGGAGATTTAAAAACACCGGCATTATCAATACCTTCTGATAATGGTGGCTCAGCTACTACATTAACATTAACGCATAAGCAAATAGATGATGCATTAGGATCAAAAGGAATTGCGGTAGGTGCACTTACTGATTTTATCTGGAGTGTGGTTGCAACAAATGGTGATGTAAAAATACAGTCAACTGATGTTTTCAATATTTCAATTACCAGAATGAAAGACGGAGCCAGTCCTTTTAAATTATTAGGCCCTGCTTCTACCCTTACTTCTCAATCTATTAATCCGAATTCTGTAAGTGATTTCTTCACTTTTAACTGGACAAAATCCAATCCTGCACCAGGTGGTCCGGCAATAAAATACAGAGTGCTGTTTGCAGAAAGAAAAGTTGATGGCAATGGCAATGAACTGACTACAGATTGGAATTCACCTTTATTCAGTATTCAGGCTGGCACAAATGGCATTGATACATTTGCAAAAGTTTCTTATAAAGCATTGAGTGACTCAATGTTTAAATACGGATTTACCAGTCTCCCTTCTCCGGTAACGTTGAAATGGACTGTCGTGGCAACATCTGGTACCTGGAATCAACAATCAGATTATACAAACAATATTGTCATTATCAGAGAAGTGAAGATATATATAGTAGGTAGTGCTACTCCAAATAACTGGGATGCCTCTCAGGCAATACGAATGATTCCTGATGAATCTAATTTCGGGACATTTTATATGTATGTTTATCTTAATGTTGGTGATATGAAATTTTTAAACTTACAGGCGTTTCCACCAGCAGCGGGAGCTGTTGACTGGGGACAAGATCCAACTAAACCAGCCGGTAATTTAACTGCAGACAATGAGGTAAACATTCCTGTACCGACAGCTGGGGTTTATCGTGTTACTTTCGATTTAACGAA
>JBBSJN010000078.1:0-11741 GCA_038257235.1 Chitinophagales bacterium | reverse complement strand
CGTACCAATATAACATTACTGCGTTTACCAATGTAACCTGCACCGGTGGTAATTATAACAGCACCGTGGCCACCTCAGCATTAGTAAGGTTTCGTTTCGAATATTGCACCTGCCCAGGTTTGATATTACCTTTAAGTGTTATCAATTTCCGTGTAGAGAAAGTAGCAGATAATAAAGCGTCACTGATATGGTCCGAACTTCAGATACCAGAATCGCCAGCATTCCATTACGAAGTGGAAATGAGCCGGGATGGCACTCATTTTACCTCTCAGGGAAGAGTAGATGGTTCAAGTGAAATAAATATCCAATATAAGTTTCCATATATAGCCAGACAGCAAAGAGAAGGAGTGTATTATTTCAGAATAAGACAGGTTTATGCAAGCGGTTACAGTCGTTTTTCAGATATACGTACAGTTACGCTGAAAAACTCCGCCTCTTCAGATTTTATTCTGTTTCCAAATCCATCAAATGGCATTATTGGTATCAAATTTGATAATATTTCAGGCGAAAAAAAGATAATCGAAGTCTTTAATTCGCAGGCACAAAAAGTAGTGAGCAAAGAAATAGAGGTGACAGGCTCTTTTTATCAGCTGGCAGCACCGTTACAAGAAGGGATGTATTGGGTTAGGGTAACCGATGTAACGAGCCACCTGTATAGTGTCAATCAACTTTTCATTAAATGACCTCTTAGGTGGAAGAGGATGGTGGCTTGTAAAAGGGGTCTTATCCAAGGCCCCTTTCTTTTTCTTCATAAAGCCCGACTTGTAAACTATTCAACTCTTCATTACATTTGCTTTATATGGAAGATTTAGACAACATGGAGTACAACACTACCAGAAATCATTTAACAATGAGAGAATATGGTCGTCATGTACAAAAGATGGTAGAACACATCATGACGATTGAAGACCCTGAACGTCGGCAGCGCAATGCAAATGCCGTTATTGAGCTCATGGGTTTTTTAAATCCACATCTTAAAAATGTAGAGGATTTCCGGCACAAGCTATGGGATCACCTTTTCTTAATATCCGATTTTACATTAGAGGTAGAATCGCCTTACCCTATCCCAACCAGGGAAACACTGAAGGCAAAGCCTGATCCGTTACCTTATCCTAACAGCAATCCAAGGTTTTCACATCTTGGTAAAAATCTGGAAGTGATAATAGACAAAGCTTTGAACGAAGAGGACCCTGAAAAAAAACTGGGCCTTTCCAACGCCATTGCTTACTACATGAAGCTGGCTTACAACAACTGGCATAAAGAAGTGGTGCATGATGATGCTATACAAAGCGAATTAAACGTAATTACAAAAGGGCAGCTTACTTTCACCAATACACCATATGTAAAAGCTTTTCGTCCGCAACAAGAGACCCGTGGTGCCAGTGGCCGCAGAGATAACAGAGGTGGCAGAGATAACAGAGACAACAGAGGTGGAGGCGGTGGCCGCAGAGATAATAGAGACAACAGAGGCAGTGGTGGTGGAGGATATAAGAAGAAAAGATATTAATAATAGTTAATCTGTTTAATAGTGACTGGTTGATTAGGTTCCCTGATCAACCATTTTTTTATTTACGGGCATCTCAATTGATTTACTTTGCATATTAAAAAACACACCAATTAACCCCGTCTGAATGGCTTTAGCCGGGCAGGCAATTAACCAATTACCAAAGACAATGCATTCATTCGAAGTAAGAGGTGGTAAAAGATTACAAGGAGAAATAATTCCGCAGGGAGCTAAGAACGAAGCCTTGCAGATCATCAGTGCAGTATTGCTTACACCGGAAGAAGTTACCATCAATAATATTCCCGACATCATTGATGTAAACCTGCTCATTGAACTGCTGGGCGAAATGAATGTAAAAATAAACCGTACCAGCCGCAACAGTTGCACTTTCAAAGCAGACAATGTAAACATTGATTACCTGCACAGCGAAGCATTTAAAAAGAAAAGCGGAAAGCTTCGTGGCGCTGTTATGTTTGCCGGGCCAATGCTGGCAAGGTTTAAAAAAGCATTTATACCAAAACCCGGTGGTGATAAAATAGGAAGGCGACGTTTAGACACACATATTATCGGTTTCGAAAAACTGGGTGCCACTTACACTTACCATGATGATGGCTTCTTTCACCTGGAAGGAAATAAACTGAAAGGCACTTTCTTACTATTAGATGAGCCTTCAGTTACCGGCACTGCCAACATTGTAATGGCCGCCTCGATGGCGTCAGGTGTCACCACCATTTACAATGCAGCCTGCGAGCCATATATTCAGCAACTCTGCAGAATGATTAATGCAATGGGCGGAAAGATAAGCGGTATCGGCAGCAATATGCTTACCATAAAAGGTGTTGATTACCTCGGCGGCACCAGTCATCGCATGCTGCCGGATATGATTGAAGTAGGTTCTTTCATCGGCCTTGCAGCCATGACGCAAAGCGACATCACCATCAAAGGTGCAGGCATCGATCACCTCGGCATCATACCTGAAAAATTTCAGCAGCTGGGTATACAGTTAAACTTTAATGGAGATGATATTCATATCCCTGCTCAGGAAACGTATGAAATACAAACATTTTTAGATGGCTCGGTAATGACCATCTACGATCATCCCTGGCCGGGTTTTACTCCCGACTTGTTGAGCATCGTACTCGTAACAGCTATACAAGCCAAAGGCTCTATTCTTATTCATCAGAAAATGTTTGAGAGTCGTTTGTTTTTTGTAGATAAGTTAATTGACATGGGTGCAAGAATTGTGCTGTGCGACCCGCACCGTGCTGTGGTAATAGGGTTGGAAAGAGAACAAATGCTCCGCGGCATTACGATGAGCTCTCCCGACATCCGTGCAGGGGTAGCATTATTGATAGCAGCACTGAGTGCAGATGGAAAGAGCATTATACAAAACATAGAACAGATCGACCGTGGCTACCAGGATATTGATGGAAGACTTAAACAACTCGGTGCTGATATAAAAAGGATTTAAAGTAATGACTCAGATTGAAAATCAGCTACCTAAAAAAAATTGAACCACATAGACACAGTAGAATCATAGGATTTCACATAGTTTGGTTCAAGCTATGTGTATTTCTAATGTGTTCTATCTATGTGGTTCAAGTCAAAATTAATTTCAAACTGAAACACTCCCGGATTTAAACTTCATAGTTTCTTTTGTATATAATCATACAAAATAATGCATAACTTTTCCGGATGCTAACCCGCAGTATCAGCAAATGGGAAATGGTATTATTGTTTATCAATGGTATCATTGGTGCCGGTATCTTTGGTTTACCTTCCAAAGCTTTTAAAATTTCCGGTGTCTACAGTATTGCAGCTATATTCGTTTGTGCAGTTGCCGTTTTTATTATCATATTATGTTTTGCAGAAGTAAGCAGCCGTTTTGATAAAACCGGCGGGCCTTACCTCTATGCACATTCTTCCTTTGGCCCACTACCAGCTTTTCTTACCGGCTGGCTTTTATTTCTTACCAGGTTTATCACCTTTGCAGCTCTCATCAATTTACTGATCACTTACCTGGCCGTATTCTCTCCATGGTTCTTACAACCCTCCTCCCGCATTATCAGTATTGTATCTATTACTATGCTGCTGGCTTTTATCAATCATATAGGCGTGAAAAATACTACGAGGGTCAATAATTTTTTAACGATCGCAAAACTGTTACCCTTGCTCTTCTTTATCATTGTTGGTTTTTTTTATATCGAACCTGCCAATTTTGAAGTAAAAGAAGTGCCCGGTTTTTCTTCCTTCTCCTCCACCGTGTTATTATTGGTATTTGCATTCGGTGGTTTCGAATCTGTATTGGTCAATTCCGGTGAAGTAAAAAACCCTTCAAAGAATCTTCCCTTTGCTTTGCTGTTAGCCACAACAATCATTGCCATTCTTTATGTATTAATTCAAACTGTAAGTATTGGCACATTACCAACCATTGGTTCTTCTGATAAGCCATTGGCAGAAGCGGCGGGATTGTTTATTGGGAAGACCGGTGCAACGATCATTGCTATCGGTGCATTATTTTCCATTACCGGAACCTTGAATGCTATAATGCTGGTAGGCTCCAGAGTTCCATTTGCACTTAGCGAAGAAAAACAGTTCCCCAAAATATTCTCTTATGTACATCCAAGGTTTAAAACTCCCACCTGGTCACTGTTATTATTTATGTCCATCACCATATTGGTTTCCATCACCAATTCATTTTTATATGCCGCCACCATCAGTGCTATCATCCGCATTATGATCTATGCCATTGTTTGTATTGCCCTTATAAAACTCCGCAAGAAAAGAGGAACCCAAACCGACTACTTCAAGATCCGGTATGGCAAAACTATTGCCATCATTGGCTTATTAATAGCTTTCTGGCTACTCGGCAGTTCAAAAATTAACGAAATAAGAGATGTCAGCATTGCATCCGCATTTGGATTAATTATTTATTTTGTGTTTGAACAATACAAAAAAATAAAAAATGAACATTGATATATTTCAGCAACAACCTGTTCTCGAAAACGAAAGAGCATTACTTCGTCCAATGGAAGAAAGTGATTTTGAAAACCTCTTACCCTTTTCTTTAAACGAACCCTACACATGGTTTTATGGTTTAGTAACTGCCGCTGGCGAAGAAAACTTAAAAACCTATTTAGCCAACGCTGTAAAAAACAGGAACGACAAAAAAGAATATCCCTTTATCGTTTACGATAAAAAAACAAAAGCTTATGCTGGCAGCACCCGGTTCTACGATATCAATACGCTTTACAACACTTCGCAATTAGGCTTCACCTGGTATGGCAAAGCCTTTCAACGCACCGGGCTCAACAGGCATTGTAAATTATTACTACTCAGCTTTGCCTTCGAAGAGTGGGGATTAGAACGATTAGAGTTCAGAGCCGATGCAAAAAACACACCTAGCATCAATGCCATGAAAGCCATTGGCTGTATAGAAGAAGGCATCTTCCGCAGCAATATGCCCAATGCACAAGGCGGCCGCAGAGATAGTATTGTATTCAGCATTTTAAAAGATGAATGGTTTGGTGGGGTGAAGGAAAGGCTTACATCTCTCGTTTATTAGGAACTGTAGAAGATTGGATTGTCCTAACGACAACCTGCCAAAGAGCCAAACGCTTATATCGTTAGACAAAAAGACGGACCTTATTGTACTGACTTACATATTCAGAAACTGAAAAAGGCAATGCCTGAATTAGAAATTAAACAACGAAACGGAAATTTATTTATGGGCTTCTCTCACAATTTATTTAACACATATAAACACTTAAATGGAACGAAAGGTGAAACAATAAAAGATGTAATTGAAAAATACGGCAAACTTTCAAATGAAGAAATAAAAACAAAAGTCTACTTGACAACTCCCATGAGAAACTTTTTGAAATTGGAGAAACACGAACACATGAATCTTTACAATGTTCCAATAACATTTTAGTTAATAAACACCATCGCACCAAGTCAAGCACATTTTGTGGCCTACATCCTTCGCCGCCCAATAAAAGACGGCGGCTCCCAATAGAAGTTATCTTTATAAAGAACATAATACATCCGCATAAATAATAAATTGATTGTATTACAGGATAATATAAAATTGAAGCAATGAACAACACACCAATTATTATAGAGCAAACCCTCAATGCTCCGGCAGACAAAGTGTGGGCTGCCATTACTGAGAAAGCACAAATGAAGGAATGGTATTTTGATCTTGTTGAATTTAAGGCTGAGCCTGGCTTTGAATTCCAGTTTTATGGTGAAGGGAAAGAAGGCGAAAAATACCTGCACCTGTGTACCGTGCAAGAAGCGATTGTAAATAAAAAACTCTCCTACACCTGGCGGTACGATGGGTACGAAGGTAATTCTCTTGTAACGTTTGAATTATTTGCTGAAGGCGATACAACAAAAGTAAAACTCACCCATTCCGGTTTGGAAACATTTCCGGCCGCTACCAACGCTTTTGCCAAAGAAAATTTTATGGAAGGTTGGACACATATCATCAATATTGCATTGAAAGATTTTTGCTCAGCCGTATTAATTTGATTTATAAAAAATAGTAGCTTTAGCCAATATTGTGGCCCCATGATCTCCTACACCTTCACTAAAATCAAACATCAGCAATGTTATAACCGCCATTCTTAATTTTGATCATTTGCATTGGCATGCCACTTTCTTTTTTAACTAAAAAGAAAAAATAGAAAAAAATAATTGCTTTAGATATTGTCTCTTCTTTTTGCCTTCTGGTTTTACACCTATTAATCTTTACTTTTGCTCACCTTTTGCAATGGATACTACAAACAATAAACTCATCATTATTGCGGCTCCATCCGGTGCCGGCAAAACTTCGGTAACGAGGTATTTACTGAAAATGATGCCTGAGCAATTAGCTTTTTCAATATCCTGTGCCACCCGCCAACCCCGCAACAATGAAAGAGACCAGGTAGATTATTATTTTATTACAATTGATGATTTTAAACAAAGAATTGACGAAGAAGAATTTGTAGAATGGGAAATGGTATATAAGGGAAGATATTACGGCACTTTGAAAAGTGAAATGGAACGTATATGGCTGCAAAACAAATCGCCACTGCTGGATGTGGATGTAAAAGGCGGTATTAATGTGCAACAACTTTATCCTCACAATTCGCTTTCATTATTTATTGAACCGCCTTCTATTGATGAACTGGAACGAAGGCTAAGAGCAAGAGGAACAGAAACGGAAACATCACTTGAGGCCCGCATAAGTAAGGCGAATTACGAAATTTCCTTTAAACAACAGTTTGACCATATCATTCTTAATGATGATCTGGAGAGAGCTTGTGCAGAAGCACTGGCTGTGGTTAGCAATTTTCTCCAATCGGACAAATAAATAGCCAATTATACGGGTAAAAAGTTCTTATCTATCTTCGCAGTATGGTTGAATGGAGTGCAATTTTAATTTTTATCCTTACCCTTGCTTTGATGGGTTTTTTTGCTGGTATTGAAATGGCTTATTACAGTGCCAACCGGCTTAATATTGAGATCAAAAAAAACCAGGGCGGTTATTCAGGACAGTTGCTGTCAAAGTTTATAGAATTTCCTGCAAAATTTATTGGTACCACACTGATTGGCTTTACACTTTGCCTTGTGCTGCTTAGCCTGCAAATAAGTAAGGTAATGGCTCCGGTATGGAGGAAACTCCAAGTAGGTTCTGCCACCGTGTACCTGATCATTGAAATTGCATTAGCCACTTTTGTTGTGCTGATCTTTGCTGAGTTTATTCCCCGTGCAATTTTTCGGTCAAAAAGTAATTCGTTGCCGGCAAGGTTTGCTCCAGTTACCAATTTCTTTTACCAGCTTTTTCATCCTGTTGCCAGCGGCCTCATTGATCTATCTGAATGGATATTAAAATACCTGTTCAACATACGGCTTGATAAAAACAAAGAGCCTATTAACCGCAGCGACCTGAAACATCTTTTCCAAATGACACCGGAAGATGAACGACAGGAACGGAACACTCAACTGATGGAGAATGCACAGGAACTTCCTAAAGTAAAGATCAGACAATGCCTGGTGCCCCGCAAGGAGATTGTTGGCATTGAAAATACGGCAACCATAGAAGAACTTGCCAATAAATTTATTGAAACAAAACTCAGCAAGCTGATTGTGTACAATGAAAATATCGACCATATTGTGGGGTATGTGCATCAATTGGACATGTTTAAAAGGCCAACGGATATAAAATCTGTACTGCTACCAATACCTGCTGTACCGGAAAGCATGAGTGCTTCAGGCCTTATCGGCAAGTTTACCCGTGACAGAAAGAGCATTGCCTGGGTGGTGGATGAATTTGGCGGTACGGCGGGTATCATTACCATGGAAGATGTGCTGGAAGAGCTTTTTGGAGAGATACATGATGAATATGATACCGAAGTTTTTATTGACAAGCAGCTTGCCGAAAATGAGTTCATGTTTTCGGGAAGGCTTGAACTGGATTTTCTCAGCGAGAAATACGGTTTCCTATTTGGCAATGATGAATCAGAAACATTGTCTGGTTTTATTATAAATCATCATGAAAAAATACCAAAGCATAAGGAACGTATTATTATCGAAGATTTTGAATTTGATATTTTGCATGTAAGCGACACAAGAATTGAAATGGTGAAGATGAAGAAACTGAAATAATGTGGTTAATTGGGGAAACCCTTTGATGTATGCAAACATTAGATACACTGTAAGTGTACATATCTGCTAAAGCTTTCAGGAAAGAAGAAGTACAAATTGCTAACACATTTCCAAAAAAAGAAAAGTTCCTTCTTGTTGCACAAATTAAAGATAGTGCCAGATCTATAACCGCAAACATTGCGGAAGGTTATGGCAGGTTTCATTATCAGGAAGCAATTCAGTTTTGCCGTATTGCCAGAGGCTCTCTCTTTTAGAAACCTACGACCACCTTTCCAGTGCATTAGATGAAATTATATTACCGATGTAATTTTTTGTGATCTAAAACTAAAGCAGGAACATCTGCTGAAAATGATTAATGGCTATATAGCATATCTAAAGCGACGCAAACAAGAAGGTTAACTATAATTAAAGCCCCAATTAACCAATTCCTTATTTAACTTAATCAACCAATCTATTATCTTTGCCATTCTTCTGAAAAAAGCAAATGGGATTACTTGATTTTTTTAATAAGCGAAAAAAGGACCCGAAGGCAGAAATGTCTTTTATCGACCATTTGGAAGATTTGCGGTGGCATGTCATCCGTTCAGTTATTGCAGTATTAATAGGTTCTGTTTTTGTTTTTATAAATGCCGATTTTGTAGTTGATTATATCCTCTTTGCCCCTACCCGGGCTGATTTTGTTTCTGCCCGATGGCTTTGCAGTGTTGGCCATAAAATTGGTATTGGCGATTCATTATGTTTTCAACAGGTAGATGTAAAGTTTCTGGAAACAACCATGACGGGGCAATTCATTGCATCGTTTACATTAGCATTTATTGGCGGCTTTATTTTTGCCTTTCCCTATATATTCTGGGAGTTCTGGAAGTTTTTACGTCCAGCACTTTCAGAAAAGGAAATAAAAAAAACAAGAGGTGTTATTTTCTGGGTATCCATTTTGTTTTTTACTGGTGTGGCATTTGGTTATTTTATCCTAACTCCATTTATGGTTAATTTCTATTTTAACTATAAGCTGAGTTCGCAAATACAGATAATGCCATCATTCTCTGATTATCTTGAAAACCTTATTTATACAACAGTGGGTATTGGCATTTTATTCCAAATGCCATTGCTTATAATGGTTTTGGCAAGGATTGGCATTGTTACAGCAAAGTTTTTAAGAAAATACAGACGGCATGCATTTGTAGTAATAATACTGGCCGCAGCTGTCATCACACCTTCTACCGATCCGTTTAGCCTTACTATCGTCACTATTCCGCTTTATCTTTTATTTGAAGCAAGTATTATCATTGCTTCCCGCATCAATAAAAACCAGAAAAAGGAAGAAAAAGAAGAGTGGAGTTAAAGAAAGTTGAGAGTTACAGGATATAAGTTACGAGTTGTTTAACTTTGCAGTGTCTTTACTCTTACAGGAGATTTCTTAAACTCAAACCTTTTATTATGCATTCTCCATTTGACCTCAGCAAGCCCATCGCCATCGGAAGTGATCATGCCGGTTATGATTACAAAGAATCCTTGATTTCTTTTCTGGAAGGAAAAGGATTGGCCTTTAAAGATTTTGGAACACATAGTAAAGATTCTGCCGATTATGCCGACTTTGCACATCCGGTTGCAGCAGCAGTAGATAACGGTGAAGCTGCATTTGGTATTTTAATTTGCGGAAGTGCCAACGGTGTGGCTATGACGGCTAATAAACATCAGGGAGTAAGAGCGGCTATCTGTTGGGGTGAAGAACTCTCACAATTAGCAAGAGGGCATAATGATGCCAATATAATTTGTATTCCTGCAAGATTTGTAAGAGAAGGCGATGCAGAGAAAATGGTAGCATTATTTATTACTACAGACTTTGAAGGTGGCCGGCATGGCCGGCGGGTAGAAAAAATTGCCTGCGCATAAAATAAAAGATTACCAATCATCAATATTTCCCCTTCCTGTTTCATGGAAGGGGTTATTTTTATAGCTCACACACAATCAAACCCAATGATAAGAAAAATCATCGTTTACATTTTACTAAGTATGCCATTACTATCGATGGCACAAAAAAAAGATAAGCAGGCACAGAAAGCTGCCGCCACTATTACTGTTGATGATATGAAGAAACATCTTTATATCATTGCCGGACCTGAAATGGAAGGAAGAAATACTCCTTCTGAAGGATTAGACAGAGCAGCTAATTATATCGAATCACAATTCAAAGCATTTGGATTAGCTCCTGGAAATAATGGAAGCTACCGCCAGGTTTACAATCTCTACAAAGATTCAATGATTGGTGCAGTCATTAACATTAATGGAAGTGCATTAGAAATGAACAAAGATTTTCAACCACAAACCAGTAATTATGCTGCAGAAATGCGTTTCTCTGAAGCAGTATTTGCAGGTTATGGCATCAGCGATGAAGGTAACAGAGATGATTATAAAGATTTGAATGTGGCTGGCAAACTGGTTATTATAGCTGATGGAATACCGGCTGGCTATAAATCATCTGAAACAGGTTTTGCCTCTCCTGCAAGTTCTTTTGGTAAAATGAATGCCGCCATGAATAAAGGTGCTGCTGCCGTTTTAGTCATTTTTAACAATTTTCCAAAAAGTGAAATGAGAGCCAACACAAACTGGAGTGTGAATAGTTTCAAAGCTGTTCAATATCCTTTTACATTTACTATTTCAACTACAGCTGCAGAAAAAATAATGGGAGATGATGGTAAAAACGTATTTACAAAATTGAAAGACGGTTCTTTAACCAATAAAACATTTACTGCTGATATTGAACTTGGATATGCAAAAATAACTCAAACAACCACTGCCTCCAATGTACTAGCAATGGTAGAAGGTTCTGACCTGAAAGATGAATATGTTTTCATTACAAGTCATTACGACCATCTTGGCAAAAGAGGTGATGTGATTTATTACGGAGCTGATGATGATGGCTCAGGAACTACCGGTGTAATAGAAATGGCTGAAGCATTTGCAAAAGCAAAAGCAGCAGGGAATGGTCCACGCAGATCAATTGTATTTATGACCGTGAGTGGTGAGGAAAAAGGATTATGGGGTTCTGCTTATTATTCTAATCATCCGATATTTCCATTGGAAAAAACAACTGTAGATCTGAATATTGATATGATTGGCAGAACTGATTCGAGCCGTCATTACGGCGATACATTGAATTATGTGTACGTAGTTGGTGATGATAAAATAAGTACTGATCTTAAAATCATCAGCGAAGCAGCTAATAAGTTATATACTAAACTGGAACTGGATTATAAATTCAACGACCCGAATGACAGGAACCGTATCTATTTCCGCAGCGACCATTATAACTTTGCCGCAAAAGGTGTTCCTATTATATTTTATTATGATGGAATGCTGAAGGCTGATTATCATAAGCCAACTGATACTCCTGATAAAATCAATTATCCGCTAATGGTAAAAAGAGCCCAGCTTGTGATTTACACAGCCTGGGAAATGGCGAACCGTAATGATATGTTGAAAAGAGATATTCTGCTGGAAATACCAAAGAGATAGTTACATATAAAATGTTTGTTATGTATAACCCTCCGCAAACGGAGGGTTATATTTTTTAAGGCCT
>JBBSJN010000077.1:0-11742 GCA_038257235.1 Chitinophagales bacterium | reverse complement strand
TTCTTTGTTTTACTTTTGCAAGAAAATTGGTAAAATGTTAGATTCTATCGAAAGTGCGTTTGGGGATATTAAGGCTGGAAAACTGGTAGTGGTGGTGGATGATGAAGACCGTGAAAATGAAGGGGATTTTGTTACTGCTGCCCGAAACGTAACCCCGGAAGTAATCAATTTTATGAGCAAACATGGGCGGGGCCTCATTTGTGCCGCTTTGCCAGAGGAAAGGTGCGATGAATTGGGCCTGGAGCTCATGGTAAATAATAATACCGCATTGCATGAAACTGCATTTACAGTTTCTGTAGATTTATTGGGGTTTGGCTGCACAACGGGTATATCTGCCCATGACAGGGCGAAAACTTTGCAGGCTTTGATAAATCCTTCTACAAATCCGTCCGATCTTGGCCGACCCGGACATATTTTCCCTTTAAGAGCTAAAAAAGGCGGTGTACTTCGTCGGGCCGGGCATACAGAAGCGGTAGTTGATCTTGCCCGGTTAGCAGGATTTGAACCCGGTGGTGTGCTGGTGGAAATTATGAATGATGATGGCACCATGGCCCGTTTACCCGAGTTGCTGGAAATAGCCCGGAAGTTTGATTTCAAAATAATTTCAATAAAAGATCTGATAGAATACAGAATAAAAAGTGATTCACTTATTGAGGAAATTGTCCGGGTAGCAATGCCAACACAATTTGGCGAATTTCAACTGGTGGCTTTTGCAGAAAAGAATTCGACCAACGAACATCTTGCATTAATAAAAGGAACATGGGCAATGGATGAACCGGTATTAACAAGAGTACATTCATCTTGTTTTACAGGAGATATTCTTGGCTCTCTGCGTTGCGATTGCGGAGAACAACTTCATGCAGCCATGAAAATGGTTCAGGCGGAAGGCAAAGGCGCTATACTGTATATGAATCAGGAGGGACGAGGAATTGGATTATTGAATAAATTAAAAGCCTATCGTTTACAGGAACAGGGAATGGATACTGTGGATGCAAACCTTCACCTTGGGTTTCAAATGGATCAACGGGATTATGGATTGGGAGCACAAATGCTTCGTCATTTAAACATTCACAAATTAAGATTGATGACGAATAATCCGAAGAAGAGGGTAGGATTGATTGGGTATGGTCTGGAAATAGTAGAAAATATTCCAATTGAAATTGATTCTAACCCGCACAATGAAAAATATTTACAGACTAAAAGAGATAAACTGGGACATGAAATTTTAGATAAAGGCTAATTGCCCGCATCTTGATTTTCATTTTCTTCTTTTGGTACATCAGCTTCAGGCGAAGGCTCGGGTTCTGGGGGTAGATTCTTTTTCTTTCGTTTAAAAATATCACTAAGCTTATCAAAGTCTTTCCTGTAAGTAAAGCTGCCACCAAATCGCTTGGTGGATTTTCCAGAACCGCCACCCACGGTTGCTGTAAGGTAATCAGCATTCTCTCTATAGAAGAAGGAAGCTCTTAAACTACCTGATTGGTTTATTAACCATTCCAGTGTTACATCCGGAAGAAGTTGTAAGCTTTGTGCTACATCTGTTTGTTGCCAGGCAGCGTCAAAACCAACTCCTGTTGAAATGATAAACCGATTGTTAAAAAAAGAACGACCAATCGAAAAGTTGACATTGCTTCCCAAGTTCAGTGCTGTTTTATTATTCAGGTCAATAATGTTTCTGTTGTAGATGGAAGTGTTCAGGCTGATATTGTATTTATCATTTTTCAGCAGGTTGCCTAATATTTTATTGATCTGGTCATTAATAACATTCAAGAATATTCCTGAGATCGTATTTACGACAGAGCTATTGCCAGTATTATTATCAGCCAGTTCACTCGGTGCAAAACTATTAAAGACGATCAGGTATGTAACTTGCCGGTTCAGCTCATTTACATTTTTTTCCAGTTGCTGAATAACCAATGCCAGTTCGGGATCAGTGACAGCCGCACTTGTACCGGGGAAATCCAGCGAGAATTTAATCTGCGGTTTAAACAACTTGTCGGTAAGTGAAGCAACTACATACACATCGCCTCTGGAATTGGATGCAGCCGTATTTATTTTTAATAAACTAGCAAGAGGTGCATAGCTTACTCTTTCTGCAGTGTAGATGGCATCAAACTGAATATTAGCATCATAAGGGTCGCCATTCCATTCTATATAATTGTTACCACCTTTTTTAAGTTCGAAAGGTTTTTTGAAAAATGACTGAAATGTAAATAAATAACTTCCTTCATCAATATCAAACCTGCCCCGTAATGATAATGGCTCTGTAGAACCGGAACGGATATTTAAAGTGCCGGTACCTTTGCCTTTTATTTCATCTCCGGTCAGATCATCCAAAATTACTTTTACTGTTACCATTGGGTTAGCCGTTATATCCACATCGTATATAATATTGGTGGCATTATTTTTATATTCAATTTCTTCCATTTCCTTACCGTATTTTCTTTCCACAAGAAAATCAGCAATGCCTGATTCACGGCTTGAGCTAGGCGGAAGTGTGATATTGCTGCTATCCTGGTCTGATGCTACAGCATTAATCGTCATAAACATATCTGACTGAGGGCCTCTTAGTTGTAATAAACCCGTTCCTATTACATATCCATAAAATTGCTGATTGTCTTTATAGGTTGTGTTCAGCAGCAAAATAGGTTTATTGTTTGCTGCGCCAACCGTTTTTGGTCTTTGAGTGGAAATGTCAAGATCATAAAACATGTCTTTAAATGAATCATGATCTATTCCACCTGTTATGTAGATTGGATTATTAGTTACGGTATCTGTAAGTACCATCCCATCCAGGTTAATTTTTTTGGATGTAAGTTCTATATCTGTATCTTTTATCTTATAGAAACATTGTGTAAAGTTCACCCTCAGTCCTGCATCTTTCAATCTGCCTTTTCCGGTTACAGTTAGCTCTTTAAAATCACCTGCTAAATTTATATCACCTGTCAGGTAACCCTGCATATCCGAAAATAAAGTTCCAAGAAACCGTTCCAGAATTTTTATTTCAAATTGTCGTGCTTTTAAGGCTATCAGGTTGTTTTTTGCTTTTTCGGCATCGCCGATATAAATGCTTGCATCGAAACCAAGAAAATTTTCCTGGTTAATAGTAGTGCCGTTTATTTTAAGCAGTTTGGTTTTATGCTGATAGGATAAGGTTGTTTTTAATTCTCCTAATGAGTCATTGTCCAGTCGCAGGAACTTTGTCTGAATGTTATCAGCGTATGCATTGATATCGCCAGTAGGATCTTCCACCAGTATGTCGCCCGATATTAAGCCTTCAAGCCTGTTTTTTGGCAGAAAGAATGGTCCGAAGTCGCCAAGATTTATTTTAGTCATACTTATTCTTACATCATTCCAATCTCCTTTAGTTGATTTTTCTGTACGCAAAGAAATTTTCTGATCACCCTCGCTTAATAGTAATAAGCCGCTGGCAGGTGTGTTTTTTCGAAACACTAATTCGCCGGATTCATCAATTGCCCATGTTTTATTATTGATCGTAAATGTAGAAGGGTCAAATTCAATTTTTACTCCGTCATGATAAGTAAGTACTAACGCATTCAGATTAGCCGTATCAACCGTCCTGTTGGCGCCGGATTTTATTTTAACAATAGATGAATCATTTCTGGCATCAACCGAAAATGAAACTGACGGAATATTTAAACTGTCGTTTAACCTTATATTATATGCTTCTCCGGTAACTGCGAGTGACGAGAAGTTGCCATTTGCCTGAAGGGTAACATTGTCAAAATTATATTGCTTGAATTTTAGCTGTGGCACTTTGACCAGCACATTTATTTCATTCTTTGCAAGATTGAAATTGCCCTGCAATGTACTGTTGTTAAAACCTGTTATTTTTGGAGATAATATCTGTAAATATTCATCAACATAATAGGTCTTTATATCGAAAGTAATATCCTGATTCTTGGGAAATTTTTTAGGAGCAGCTATATAAGCAGGATAATATTTATTTAGCAGATAGGTAAATGCAACGGGCAAATCTGTAAGACTAAAGTCGCCGGTAAAACTACCTTCAAATTCATTGGAAAGAATGTCAAGCTTTCTTCCGCCATCAATATCTATCGAGGTAATGACCAAAGAGTCGAAAGGTATTTTCAATCCGCCTTTTGAAATTTCAGCGTCTGTAATTCTTGCTTCGCCAACGAAGTTGTCAATACTGTTGCTGGTAAAATCGAAATTCAGTTTTCCGGTAAAGCTCAAACTGTCCTTTGTAAGTTTAAGATTTTTAAAATCTGCTTTTTTTACATCTGCTATTAAATTAAACCGTGGAGCAAGGCCGTTAAAATCAATTATTCCATTGAGAACCAGTTCGGCATTTTTATCCTGCAATGAAGCTACACCTTCGAATAATTTTTTTTCAAGTTTTCCTTTTACCGTTATGTTTTCATAACGATAGCCACTATAATCCACATACTGAATTGTTCCGTCCACTAATGTGTTGATATTTTTTTCTGTGAAACCTTTTCCTTTCACAGTCCCTTTCATTGAAATGGCACCAATGTTTTTATCGCCCAATAATTCCCCCAAACGAAAATTAGTAGTAGCAATTTTTCCGGAATAAACTGGAATCTGACCAACAGGAAGTTTCATATTCAGGTCAGTAGTAAGTGTTCCCAGATTCGTCTGTATGGTTCCGAATGTTACAAAGTCACGGATGAAACCGGTAAAGTTTCCTTTGAAGCGAACATATTCCAACTTACGCAAATCAGGATTAGTTATTTTTCTCAATGCTGGAATTATAGTAGCCACATCGGCGTAAGAAGTTCTGAAATCATTCGATTTAAAATCAATAAAAGTCTGGTTAATATCCGGCAGGCCTGTCATGGATATATTTCCATTTAGAAAGGTGTTATTTCCAGCCTGGATCATCATATCACGGCCGGCCATAGCATCTATCGTTCCTTGTACTTTTCCTTCCAGTTTTATTTTTTTATTCCAGCTTTTTAAAGCAGGAGAAAAAAAAGCAATATCGTCACTGTCTATAAATGAATCATCAAAAATGGCAGACATTTTTACTTTGTGAATAAAATCTCCCATATCGCTGATGTCTGCATATGACATAGAAAAATAATTGCGGATCGTACTTCTGTTGAGTGACAGTTCCATTTTATCAAAAACCATTCCCTGCGGGGTCAATGTTACATCTGCTGTAAGATTCTTTAATTCAAGGCCGCTTCTTTCTTTAGCTGTTAGTTTCAGTTTGGAAAAAATTGTATCACCGATAAAGTTGGAGCTTTTAAATTCACCGTTAATTTCTGTAAAAAGTATATGCTGACCATCAAAATACGCATAGGGTGCTCTGTCAGTCTCTTTATCTGTACGGAAAGTGCCGTTAATAATTTTCAGGTCACCGATTTTAAAAACCGTGTTTCCGGTATTCCATGAATTGGCTTTTTGTATTGCTTCTTTTACATCATCAATTGTGTTAATCGCAGTTGATTTATTACTGCCATAGCTTTTAATGGCAACAACAGGGTCACGGAGTATTAAAGAATTTATTTCATATTGATTTCCTGATAAGCTAAGATTGCTTGCATTCATATCGAGTTTGCCAAAACTGATACGCATATCTTCACCAAGCCAGGCATCTTTTTTTATAAAAGTAACATTGTTGAACTCCAGTTGTTTCAGGTTAAGTTTTATACCAGCCTTCTTTTTAGGAGAACCAGTTACTGGTGAGGCAAAATAATCGAGAAAAAATTGTTGACTCCAGATTGAGTCTTTCCGCTGAAATCTTATTATTGCATTATCAAGCCCGATATATTTAAGTTCGGCCTGCTTTTTAAAAATAAACCAGTCCGTGATACGTACTTTCATATCATCGGCATATAAAAGTGTATCGCCTTGCCGGTCTTCAATTAACACACCTTGCAGGTGCATGTTATTGAGCAGAGAAAAGTCAACATGTTTGATGCTGATTTTTGTTTTCAAATCTTTTGAAAGTCTGTTGGTAACCTGCCGTGCTATCCAGTTCTGTCCCAAAGGGGTTTGTATGAAAATATAGACCGCAGCTATCAGGAATAGCAGGGATAAAAAAAACCACTTCAGTATTTTTTTAAAACTCCTCAGGTTCAACTATTTAAGCTGTAAAAATAGGCAATCGTGGCTGTAGGGCAAATTCAATACCAATAATAGGTGTAAACAACAACGATACAGGTATGAATGGCCGAAATCCCTTTTGACAAGTATAATAAAACGAAAACCCTTTTGCAGAAGTTGCCAAATGGTGTTTGTTAACAAAAGATTATACAGCGAACATTATTCGATATTTCTGGTATCGATTATGATTTTTTTTCGGTTAAAATATTTTCCGAAGGAAATGCCAAATACATTGTGTCTTACTGTTGGACCACCATCTGTGTTGATGATGTTGGCAAGTCCTGCTGAGTATTGACCATAGATGGTGAAGCCACTGCTGCTTTCATAGCCAAACATTGTCAGGAAATTGAACAGGTAACGGCCATAGTCTGCAAATCCGAATTTCATTTTTCTATCCACGGGTACATCATTTGAGCGGTTGAATTTCTCGTTTCCAAATAATTGAAGTTCCAGCGATGGACCGGCTTTTATAAAAAAATGATCTGGATTAGTGCCAAAGTCGTATTGCAAAAGTCCAGCCAGTTCGAAATTGTGGAAGGTTGTATTATTGTCAACAGCAAAGTTATCTGGTGGTAATGAAATCTTATTAAAAGTAGCTTTATAACCTTTCATGCTATAAAAAGCAGCTGGGGCAAAATAGAGATTTCCTTCAAAAGGAACTTTCATCATTCCACCAATTTGAAAACCAAATTTGTAATCGGTCTTTTGTTTGGTTCCTTGTATTTTATAGTTGGCTGAAGTTGCCTGAGGGCCGCCAAAGAGGCCAAACTCTACCTGACTGTTGGCAGAGCTAACTATACATAATGCAATTACTGTCGAAACGAAAATTTTCATGTAAAGGTTTTAATTCTTCAAAATCAGAATGTTAGGTAAAAATATTTTGTAGCTTTTCTGGAAGGATTAAGCCAAGATCCGCAACGGATCGGGCTGGATAGTGGCACAAAATAAAGATAATATTCCGTGTAATCAAATGAAGGGGAAAAGTATTAATTATGGACACTAAACTTTAGCTGAACTTCTTTGCCGGGTCTTTTATTTCTGTAGAATTAGTATAGGTCTGCGAATTTCCTTTTGGTATTGAAAGGCTTTTCCAATTGGTGCTTTTTATGATCCTGGCGATATAAATAATTTGCCCTACATGATAAGGATAATGAGCAAGCTGGCGGTTAATGGCATCAACAACTGTAAGTGGCTCCTTGCGGATATGTACCGTTTTTTTCAGGTCTTTTTTCTTTAAAGATTGCATGGTATCAAAAAAGCATTGCCATCCTTTCTCCCATACTTCAATTAATTGTTCTTTGGAATATTCATGCACTTCAAATTCATCATCCCGTTGCCGCCATTCTTTTTCGCCGTCTTCTTTTAGAAAATTGGTCCAGCGGCTAAGCATATTGCCTGCCATATGCTGAATAATGATGGCTATACTATTGGATTCATCATTTGGCTGATAATGAAAATCCAAGTCATTCAATTGTTCAAATGTTTTGTCGCCAAGTTCTTTATAATACCTGAACCTACGGATTGAACTGTTTAGAAATTCCTTGCTGAGAGAACTCATAGTATTTATTTTTTATCAGAATTGTCAGGTTAAAAATTTCGCTTCCGTTGAAATTCTTATTGCTAGAGGGTTCTAAGCCCCCTCTCCTTCGGAGAGGGGGTTGGGGGTGAGGTCTTAAAGAGCAATGAGTTAATTAATTTATCCGGATAGTATTTATTTTTTATCAATAGCCTTCGGCAGCATCCTCACCTCTGTTATCTGCCACAGCTTCAAACTTTCCATTGGGTAATACTTTTATTATCTCCGTTCGGCCAATGCTTCCCCGTTCGTAAATAGTGTAACCCATTTTTTGCAAGGCATCCCTTACTGCTTGCGGAAATCCTTTTTCTACATCTAATCTGTCGGGCAACCATTGGTGATGAAATTTTGGTTTATATACTGCGTCTTCGGTACTCATATTAAATTCAAGCATATTCACCAGCGTTTCAAAAACCTGAGTGGGTATTGTAGTGCCGCCGGGTGTGCCTACTACGATAAAAGGTTTATTATCTTTCAAGACTAATGTCGGTGTCATTGAACTCAACATTCTTTTTCCCGGTTTAATGGCATTGGCATCGCCGCCCACCGCACCAAACATATTGGGTACTCCTGGTTTAATGCTGAAATCATCCATTTCATTATTCAGAAAAAATCCTGCACCACCAATTACTGTCCTGCTTCCATACCCACCATTGAGTGTAGTGGTAACCGAAATGGCATTGCCTTCTTTGTCAATCACACTCAGGTGAGTTGTTTCCTCACTTTCAGCATCCATTAACTCGCCGGGTTTAATTTCGGTACTCGGTGTTGCTTTATCGCTTTTAAAACTTTTCATTCTCTCCTGTAAATATTTATCACTGGCAAGCATCTCTACCGGAACATTGTAATGATCGGCATCACCCATATATTCTGCCCTGTCGGCATAAGCCCTTCGTTGAACTTCAGTCATTAATTGAACGGCTTTTACAGAATGAAAACCCATTTTGTCAATTCCTCTCCCTTCAATCATTTTCATCATTTGTGCCATAAGTAATCCGCCACTGCTTGGCATGCCCATCCCAACTATTTTATATTCCTTATAATTAAATACATGTGGTGTTCTGGGTTTTGCTTTGTAGTTCTTTAAATCTTCCAGTGAGATAATTCCGTTGCCTCTTTTCATTTCGGCCACAATCAGGTTGGCTGTTTCCCCTTCGTAAAAGCCGGCAGCACCTTTATCTCTTATTCTTTTTAATGTATTGGCAAGATCAGTTTGAATTAATGTATCGCCTTCCTTCCAGGGAGTTTGCTTTACAAAAACCGGCATTACAGTATTATATTTCTTTAAGCTTTCCTGTATGCTATTATATGACCGGGCTTCGCCGGAAGTAATAGCGAATCCCTTTTCGGCCAGATCGATAGCAGGCTGAATTAATTTTCTAAAAGGAAGTTTAGCATACTGATGGGAGGTAAATAATCCAGACACTGTGCCCGGTACACCACCTGCCAGATGACCATTCTGACTCAAATCAGTTCTTGCTTTGCCTGTTTCATCAATATACATATCCCTGCTGGCGGTGCCGGGTGCTTTTTCGCGGTAGTCAATAGAAATCAATTCTCCATTACTTAATCTGCCAACAAGAAAGCCACCACCACCTATATTACCTGCAGTTGGATATACAACGGCCAGTGCTAATTGCGTTGCAATAGCTGCATCAACAGCATTGCCCCCCATTTTTAATATTTGTACACCCACTTTGCTTGCCAGCGGATGAGCTGATACGACTGCACCATTTTCTGCTATTACCTTTTTTGAACTTGTATAATTATAGGGATTAATCTTTTCAGATTGCCCTTCTTTTGTTGAAGTGCAACTGCCAATAACAAGTACAACGATGTAAAACAGATAATTAGTAATTCGGAATTTACGCATTAAAATAAATTTTATTATGAATGAAAAAAAACATAATTTATAGTTTATTGCTTAGTGTGAACTACAAAACTAAAACAACATTTATGAAAAAAATCTTTTATTTACAGGAAGGTAAAGTCATACTTTGTATGATTTTTTTATTAGGCATTTCGCTCATTACATTTGCACAAAATGGAACAGTACAAGGTACTGTAAAAGATGCTAATGGGCAACCAGTAGCCGGCGCCTCTGTTCTACTTGACGGTACAAAAAAAGGAACCACTTCCGATGCCGCAGGAAATTACACATTTCAGGTTGCGCCAGGAAAACATACATTGGTTATTAGTTATGTTGGCACAGAAAGCCAGCGAAAAGAAATTACGGTATCTGCCAATGAAAATATAGTTAACGATTTTCAACTGGTAAATACTGGTGAGTTATCCATGGTGACGGTAGGTTCCCGTTCTTCTACTGTAAGAACGAGAACGCAAACACCTGTGCCGGTGGATGTAATTGAAATATCACAAGTCGTAAATGATATTGGTCAGGTGGAGTTAAGTCAGATTTTGAATTTCATTGCACCTTCATTTCAATCTGCCCGTCAAACTATTTCTGATGGTACTGACCATGTGGATCCTGCCCAGTTACGGGGATTAGGAACTGACCAGGTGCTGGTGCTGGTAAATGGCAAACGCCGTCATCAATCAGCATTAGTAAATGTAAATGGTACTGTCAATCGTGGTTCTGTTGGAACAGATATGAGTGCTATTCCTGCCACGGCTATTGAAAGAATAGAAATATTGCGGGATGGCGCTGCTGCACAGTATGGTTCAGACGCTATTGCCGGTGTAATAAATATTGTACTGAAAAAAAGAACCGGGGTGCTGGAAGCAGGAATAAGTTATGGAAAGTATATTACCTCTTATGAAAAAAATTATGCCTTGTATAAAATTGCCGGCAAAACAGATGACCCTTCGGTAAAAGTAAGAGATGGCGGAAACTTACAGGCTTCTGTTGGTTATGGATTCAAAATAAATAAAGGACAACTGAACCTTACCGGTGAATATATAAAAAGAGATGCGACAAACAGAACAGGCACTTATACCGGCGCTGTATATCCCAACGTAAACAATGTGAACAGAGATGATTCTATTATGTCAGCAAGAGGATTAACAAGAAACTCCTTTGATATGAATGTGGGCAACTCTGAAATGAAAGGAGGGAACCTGTTTTTTAACTTTACTTACCCAACCAGTGGCAAAACAGAACTTTATTCATTTGGCGGGTATGGCAAAAAAGATGGCAGGGCTGCCGGTTTTTATCGTTACCCAAGCGGTATCCCGGGCAATGCAAAAATTTATGCTCCCCAGGCTTTTTCCCTTTATCCCAATGGATTTTTACCATTTATCAATTCTGATCTTACCGATGCAGCCATTACAATGGGTGCCCGTACAAAATTTAATCAATGGGATGCAGACTTCAGTTATACGTATGGCATGAGCAAGTTTGATTTTACCATTGACAACTCTGTTAACTACTCACAATTCTTTATTGCCGGAAACCGGCAAACATCCTTTGACGCCGGAGGATTACAATTCGGCCAGAATGTTTTTAATGCCGATCTCTCAAGAAAGTATAATGTGCTTAACGGGTTGAATGTGGCAGGGGGAGTGGAATTCAGATTGGAAAATTTCCAGGTCAGGGCTGGTGAGGAAGCATCGTATAAAAATTATGACCCTCCAACCGCTGCTGCTGCCGGAGCCCAGGTTTTTTCAGGGTTTATTAATTCCAACGACAATAACCGAAACGCCATAGGCATCTATATTGACCTTGAACAGGATTTTACCGATAAATTTTTAGTGACGGGTGCATTACGTTTCGAAAACTACAGTGATTTTGGATCAACGCTGAATTATAAATTGGCCAGCCGCTACAAGTTTGGAGAAGCATTTAATGTAAGGGCATCTGTCACTTCAGGCTTTAGGGCGCCTTCTATGCAACAGCGGTTTTATACCAGGACAAGTACACTGTTTGTAGGTAATCCATTGATGCCAATACAGGCAGGCACATTTACCAATGGCAGCGTTCCTGCGCAAATATTAGGCATTCCTACGTTACAGGAAGAAACCAGTAACAGTTATTCAATTGGTTTTGCTGCTAAACCTTTTAAAAGTTTAGAATTAACGGTGGATGCTTA
>JBBSJN010000076.1:0-11766 GCA_038257235.1 Chitinophagales bacterium | reverse complement strand
TTCGCTAATTGGTAAAATGTCTGGGTTGCTGTGAATGAGTTCTTGAATCCAGTTTTCGTTAAATTCTTTTGCGTCGAATAGAATACGGTCGAGTCTGATCGCCTTCCCGTCCTTAATTAAAACTGGTTTTCCTTCTCTTCTGTTTCCTTTATTTGTCATCATGTTTGTTTGATGGATGCGAGGTCGTATAGAGTTGCCGATAACTCAAAAATAGGCGAAAGTTTCTATCAATTAAAACTTTCGCTTTTTTTATTAGCTGTTTAATTTTCAAGTGGTTATTAAAATTGTTTTTGATTCAAAAACTTTCGCCAATACAACTTACGTTCATACGTTTTAGTCAAATTTTAACCCATCTAGTGGGCTAATAATTTGTAACACATCTCGATTAGTTACATGTAAATAACGAAGTGTGGTCTTTATATCATTATGACCCATAAGTTTCATAATGATTGTTACATCTGTTCCCTTATCTAATAAATGAGTGGCAAAACTGTGCCTTAATGCATGTACACTTCCCTTTTTTAATATTCCGGCTTTTTCTTTGGCGGCAGCAAGTACCAACTGCATACTCCTTGAGCTATATGGCTCTCCTTTATATTGACCAGGAAACAAATATCCATTGGCTGATGGCTGGTACTGGTTTTTATATTCCCGCAGCATTACTAATAATACCGGACTTAGATTTACCAACCTGTCTTTTTTCCCTTTGGCCTGCTCTACCAATATGCACATTCTACTATCATCTATATTCTTTGTTTTCATAGCCACTACTTCGCTTACCCGCAAGCCACTGCTGTAAGCTAACATCAGCATTACTTTATGCTTTAGATTATCTGTCGATTTTATAATGGCTACAATATCATTCTGGTTAAAAAAACTGGGGAGCTGTTGCTGTTTTTTAGGCCTTGGAATTTCCCAAAAAAATTTCTCACGGCCAAGCACCTGCTCATAGTAATACTTCATTGCATTAATCCGGCTATGGAGTGTATTTTCTGTTAGCTCCAGTTTTTCATAGCAATGAACCAGGTATCTTTTCAAATGTTCAGCTGTTAATTCATCTGCGGGAATAGTTTTTAATATTTTGAGCAGCTGCATCATTTCGCCCAAATAAGTTTTTATAGTGGATGTGCTATAGGCTTTTAATTTCAAATGCTGTTCCATTTTCGGCAGTACATGTGCATTTATCGGGTATATTTTACCGCCTTTATAAAAAATAATTCCTTTTTTTGTTGCTGATCCTTTGGCTACAATAACTTTAGAAATGGTAGCTGGTTGTTTTATTGTATTCCTGATAAGGGTGGGGGCGGCTATCTCTTTTTTCTTTTTTGCTACCAGGTAATCATGTAATGCTGTTTGCTCAATTTTTGCCAGCCCCTTAAATGCTTTTATTATATCGCTATGCTTTTCTTTATTCAACAGCACATACCAGCACTTATTGGTTTGCGACCATCGGGCATTTTTTATTTTTCGTGCCGTTTTATTGAGCATGCCAATATTGGGAAAATACATGGCAATATTTTCCTGCTGGTTATGTTCAAGTGGTTTTAATGTTATTGTTTCCATACTTTATACACTTCGTGCAGCTCAGTCACATATTGCATATGCCCGGTCACTTTTATAGCATGAATTTAATTGATTATGGCAAGAAAAGAAATACCACTTTCAGGTATAAATAGAATTGATACCGGATTGGCTGATAGGCTATATTTTGCTGCTGAAGGGCTGCCCCGCTTAGCCGTAAATCCTTTTTTTTGGGTGTGCTGATAATTTTGGTGGCGCAGAAAAAAGATTGAAGGCGGGCGGGGGACTGGTGCTCATCTGTGATTCATAAGCTGAAAGCCCCAAATCTTATCCTTCCAAATGAATACTGAAAACGATCATCCTGGATTGTATTTTGTCAAACACATTGGAGAAGCGCAGATCCTGATCTCTTGCATGAATGTTGCGCAGGCCGTTGCTTATTTTTATTTCGGGAGAAAAGATAAAACTGTCGAAGAAGAAATTGAAACCAATGCCAAACTCAGGACCGTAGTCATACTTCCAGATTTTTACCAACTCTTCTGCTCTTTTTGCACGGCCATTACTGGCCATGTCTATGTCGCCCTTCATGCCTGCTAATGCGTACACCCGGAAGTTGCCAATACGGTCACTCTGAAATTTTAGTTGTATTGGAAAGGAAACGATAACGGATTCTACCTTCTTGATTACTTCTGTTAGCCCGTCAAAATCCGGATGCTTTAGTTTGTAAAAGATATTTCGCTCAATAAACATGAGCTGCGGATTAAAACGTAGTTGAAAACGATCAGATATTCTGGCGGTAGCGGAAAGCCCTAAGGTAAAGCCACCGGAGTTGTTCGGTTCTGCAACATACACACTATCATATTCTAAAAACCGGGGATGCAAATAAGTTTGAAAACGGGCCATGTTTACACCAAGTGTCATCCCAAAATAATAAGGCTTATCATCATGGTCGGGCATATTCAATTCATACCTGTCTATCTGTGCAGCTGTAATTGAGCTGATCAATAACATAACAGACAGTAGCAATAATGCACCATTCTTTTTTATGCGGGTTTTCTTCCGGTGTAAATGCAACATATTCCTAAACTGAGTGGAGTAAAACTGGTAGCAGCGTATCCCACTTTTTTTAAAATGTCAGTAAATAAATGGCGATCCGGAAACGCAATAGACGATTCATTCAGGTATTGATAGGCTTCTTTATTCTGTTTGAACCAACGGGCCACCTGCGGAGCAATAATGCCCATGTACAGGTTGTAAAAGCTTTTTATCAGTTTTCGCCGTGGTTTCGAAAATTCAAGCACTATTAACCGGCCTCCGGGTTTTAACACCCTTTTCATTTCGGCAAGGCCTTTTTCCAGGTTTTCAAAGTTCCGTACTCCAAATGCCACCATTACCGCATCAAACGTATTATCTGCAAATTTTATTGTTTCTGAGTCACCAGTGTGTAGTTCAATCTTGTGGGTAAGTTGTTCTTTTTCAATCTTTTTTCTCCCCAGCTCCAGCATGCCTGTAGAGATATCTATGCCGTCTATTTTTTCAGGATTCAGCAACTTACAAGTCATAATGGCCATGTCGGCAGTGCCGGTGGCCACATCCAGAATATGCTTCGGGCTATCTTTTTTCAACATATTGATGGCTTTTTTGCGCCAGCCAATATCCGTTCGGGCAGAGAGAAAGCGGTTCATAGCATCGTACTTCGGAGCTATTTTATCAAACATATCAGCCACCTGTTCTTTCTTGCCTTTTGCTGAATCTTTAAAAGGAGTAATATGGTCGTGGGGTAATGAATTGGACATGGGCGGCAAAGATAAAGAAGTTAGAAGTTGGATGTTAGAGGTTGGATGTTGGATGTTGGATGTTGGAAGTCTGAGTTATGTTCTGCCTTGCTACCTCTGATTTAGTATTCCCTCCGGCAATAAAGTTATCTTGCAGCTCTGTTTTATTATTTTTGCAACAGTAGTTTTTCATGGCATCGTCCCTTGCGACGCTCCGTTCAACTGCAGATCATTTAGCATCATTTTTTATTAACAGGATTCAGATATGGAAATAATTTCTGGCAAATACATAATCAGCAGTGCTACGTATAAACAATGCCCGCCGGCAGATAAACCGGAGTATGCTTTTATTGGCAGAAGTAATGTGGGAAAAAGTTCGCTGATAAACATGCTGACCAACCAGCATAACCTGGCCAAAACATCGGGCACTCCGGGAAAGACCCAGCTTATCAATCATTTTGACATTATATCGAAGAATAAAAAGAAATGGTACCTGGTTGATCTGCCGGGATATGGCTACGCCACCGTGTCGCAAAAAGCCCGGAGAAACTGGGGCAATATGATTGAATCATACATCCGGCTACGGGAAAACCTCGTTTGTTTATTTGTGCTGATTGACAGCCGCCATTCGCCACAGGCTATTGACCTGGAATTTATAAACCAGTTGGGGGAGTGGCAAATACCTTTTGTGCTGGTATTTACCAAAGCTGATAAAAATAAGCCGGGTGCTACGGAAAGAAATGTAAAAGACTTTTTAGCCGCTTTGTCAGATAACTGGGAAGAGCCGCCACCTAATTTTATTACATCGGCCATTAAAAAAGACGGGAGAAAAGAATTGCTCGATTATATAGGTGGCCTGAATAGTAGTTTTACAAAGCTGTAGGCACTAAATACTACTAATAGGGTATAGACGGTTTGAGATTATTTGTTTATTTTGCAGCTTATTACGAACAGTTTATGAAACCTATCTTATCCGAAAAAAATATAGTAATAGTGCTATTTGTGATGGTACTTGTTACATTCGCACTGGCACAGGAAGACTCCAAAAAGATGGAGAAAGGATTTTCTGCCATGACTACTGAACCTGCTTCTCAGCTACTTGCAGAACATTGGGAGGGTAAAGTACCAGCCCAAACTTCAGACTTTCAATCAAAATAATAAAGATTCATTCTATTTAAAGCTTTATAGTATGAAAAGGCTTTTACTATTATCAATACTGGCCTTGTCGTTGGCATCGCATGGTCAAACGGATTCTATTACAGTTGATAAGCGGATTCTTAATACCGATTCTTTGGTTGAGAAAACAAAACGGCTGAAAGACAGTATTTCTTCCATCAAGCCAGACGATAATTATATTGACATTGACCGGAACATGCGGTACATCCAGGAAATTCAAAAAAAGAATGAAGCTAAAAAGCGAAGGAATGCAATTGTGAGAATAAGTATTGGGTTAGCTCTTCTTGTTTTGCTGGTAATTGGCTGGCGAAGAAAGGGGAAAAAATAAAGAAGATAAAGCTACTGGCCGGGTTTCTCTGGCAATTTATCAAAAATAAAATTCAATTCTAATTCACTACTTTATTGGCGCAGCTGCTGCTGGCAAATGCTTCAGGTTTTGCCTTGAAGGCAAAGCCCATTCCAAGAATGTAGCCCATGGCTTCTTTTAAAGCATCATTACTTTTGAACTGCGGATTGGTATTGATGTCGGCATGTACTTCCATGTCCACATCATACTCCGTAAAGAGATTACAAAGTTCATAAGCAATTTCGATACTCTTGGCTACCTCCATCAGCATTCTTTCCTTGATGGTGAACTGCTGCTTTGTTTTTTCGTTGTGAATAAACATAAAGCCGCCATGTCCTTCCCGCAGGAAAACAATTACTGTAGCAAATTCTGTGTCTTTCCCTTTTACCTGCGAGTCTGTACCAATGCAAACTTTCAAACGGAAACCATTTGCAGTTTCTCTTTTGATAGCATTTTCCACGGCTTGCAGGATCGGTAAATCTATAGGGTCGCCATTAAATTTTCTCCAAAGCATAAAAAAAGGTTTTCCTAAGTTACAGGAAAACCTTTGATTAACAATTGGGGTACGGATTAAGATGCTGTTACCAGCATTTAAAAGTTTATTGGCGGATGAATTTATCGGTCCATTGTTCATCACCATTTGAGTATTGAATCATATACATTCCACCTGCCATGCGGTCGGCTGAAATATTATTTAAACCTGCTGTTAACTGTCCTCTATGGGTTACTTTACTGTTCATGTCCAAAATGATGTAATTATAATTACCCGGACTGTTAACGGTAATAAGATTGCTGTTGATCAGGTTGCTTAGTATCTTAGGTCTTACTACAGATCCGTTTCCACGAAGTGTAACAATATTAGAATAGTATTGTTTGCCATTATCAAATGTTACGTTTAATCTGTATTGAGCGGCTGTGCTTACATATGGTCTGTACAGGAATTGCCTGTCGGCTGTGTTAGGAGCTGTAACCGGACTAAAGTTTCTTCCATCGGTGGCAACTTCCAATATCTGGCTTACAACCTGCTCATCAGCATCAATCAGCCAGTTTAATTTATGCTTATCACTTACTAATTCTCCGCTAAGTTCCAGCCTTCTGAGTGGCAAAGTGCCACCCGGACTAAATGAAGCTTGCAATGCATAAGAACCCAAGCTGGCATAATTAGGCGCATAGATATTCCCTTTTCCTTCTACCTGTATATAGTAAGTACCAGGATTAAGAATGGTGTCGATAACTGAACTTAATAAATTACCGGGGTTATATGTTCCTATTAGCGATGCAGAACTATTGTAAAGAGTAACCTGCATATCCACGTTAGATCCGGAGTTGCCGGTACCTACATTATAAGGTACTGCTGATAACTGGAAACGGCCTAAAGAAGGCTGTACAATTTTAAAATTATCTTTGTCACCACTTTGCTCAATGATTCCATTTACAGTAAACTCGTTATTTCTGAATTCAATTTTCGTTGTTTGATTGTTAAAAGCAGCATTATAATCATCGGTACGATAGGTAAAGCCGTTACCGCTCGTAATGACAGAAAGGTCGCTTTGTATATTGGTACAACCATACGAGTTAGGTCCATTATTCCATAGGGTAAGATTTTGATAATAGCCAACACCCATAATCGGGGCCCAGCCAATTTCACCGGTTCCAGTGCCTGAATGGTAATCGGAAATTTTTACGCAGGTTACCGGATCATATCTTGACTGGTGATATAAACCCAGTGTGTGGCCAGCTTCATGTGATGTTGCTTCTGAAATATTCTTAACATTATAATTTAAAAGAGAAGAGAATACAAAGCAAGGAGTATTGTCACCCCAGGTATACGAACCTACAAAAGCTACACCCCCGGCAGATCCATACCATTCCCAGCTGGTGGTCAGGATCACTCTCATACGCCTGTTAGCAGAAGCTGCTAAATATTTTGCAGAATCGGTGGTAACGTTAACATTAAAAGGTCTGTAGTCTTCAGCAACACGGTTAAAGACAGCGGTAATTTGGGCATTGGTTAAGCCAGACGATCCCATAACCATTGGTGATGAGGTATAATTCCAGGCATTGCCAACTGGTACAGTATGTCCATCAAAATCGAGAAGTATAACTGCTGAAGCTGATGGATAACTATTTAAAATGGGTACCTGTGCTTTTGACGTTATAGCACTGCTTACTGCAAGGGCTATAAAACAGGTTGATAAAAGGTTTTTCATAATAAAGGATGATTTTAATTTTTCAATAGGTACAAGTGATTGGGACGGATGTAAAAACGGGTCAGTTATTCATTAATCAGGTCGTAAAAATTTTTTTTGACAAGGACATAACCTTCTTTGTCTTTTTCTAACAAATAAAGGTCGCCGTACTTTAAATTGATAATCCTGCCATTATAAGTAACAGAACCATCGTCTTCAATAGTTTTTGAAATGGTGAATCCTGCGCCATTATAATTGGAAGACCGGATTACCACATTTTGCTGCTTGTCATTGTTTGTTAAGGTGTTTGCGATTACTTGCCCTTCCATCCGGAAAGTGGAGGCATTTTCAGAAATCCCCATACCAACTTCTGCCCCTATAGCAGAATTGAATAGTGAGGAGATACTGTTGATGTTTACCGGAATTCTTTCAGGTAAATTGTCAAACAACCTTGGTTTGTTGTAATCTGGCTCGTTGAGCGGAGGTTTGTTATTGGTTTGTGCAAATGAGGATAAACTCATAAGCGAAATGCATACGCATACTGCGTGGGTACGAAGGTTTTTCATTTTTAATTATTTTTTGGACAAAGGATATTGTTCAGCAATCCTGGTTAGGGATTGCAATCTTCAATTGGTACGGAGATACAAGGTTTGTTATTTTTTTATTTTATTCCAAGCAATGTAACAGAAAAGAGAAAAGATCGAGGAGTAGTACCCGGGACAAATCGTAAAGTTGCTTATGCTGTGTATGTTGAATTACGACTCAATACTGGTTTGTACTTAGCATAACCAACGTACAAGCTTGTAAAGTTTTGATGCCATTTTTTTCTGCAAGGCTTTCCAGTTCATGGTTTTCAGCACCGGGATTGAAGATGATTCTTTTAGGTTTCAATGATAAAATGTAATCGTAATATTCCACCTGGTGTTTTGGATTCAGGTATAGCGTAACGGTATCTATATTTTCAACATCCTGTTTTTGTTTGTGTATTGTAACATCTTCTACACGGGTATCTTTTATGCCAATGGCAACAACAGGATGGCCATGTTTTCTTAATCGCAGGATGGCCAGATAGCTATACCGGGAAGGGTTATCAGATGCGCCAAGTACCAATGTTTTCTTTTCACTCATGCAGTAAAACTATTAATGATTTTTAATTTTAGTGAGTGGGTTTTATTTAAAAATTTTCATCAGCGAACTGATAAACCAGCTTTCTTCTGCTTTTATCATGGTGTCCAATGTTTTATCAGCCTGCTTACCCAATTTTTTAATATTGCCTACTGTTTCAAGAAATGATTTTACATTTTTATCTCTCTTGTCTCCTTCTACTTCTTCCAGTTTATCCAACAACTGAAGCATTGGCTCCAGTTCTCTTTTCTTTCTTTCTTTTACAATTAGCTTTACCACTTTCCAGATATCTTTTTCTGCCAGGAAAAATTCTTTTCGTTCACCTGGCAGTATAACCCTTTCCACAAGCCCCCAGTTAATGAGTTCCCTGATATTCATATTGGTATTGCCCCGGCTGATATTTAATTCTTCCATTATATCATCTTGAGTAATGGGATCAGAGCAAATCAATAAAAGAGCATGTATTTGTGCCATCGTACGGTTAATGCCCCAATGGGTGCCAAAGGCACCCCAGCTGCTGATGAATTGTTGTCTTGCTTCTGTTAGTTTCATACAGTAAAGTTATAAAGTTGATATTGAATTTTCAAAAAATACTGAAAGTATGAAGACAACAATGAGAAACTTAGGTTCTTTTTTGATTTATTAGTTAAGATGTAACTTTCTGGCATGAAAACAATCTTTTTTGTTTTGCTATCAACTTTTATTACAGTCATTTCTTATGGCCAATTCGCATCCTTTCGTTTTGCCTTTATTTCCGACACACATATTGGCTCGCCAAATGGCTCTGCTGAAGAGGATCTTAGGCAAACTGTAAGAGATATTAATAGCATGTCCGATATAGCTTTTGTAGTGTTGACCGGAGATATAACTGAACTTGGAACAAATGCCGAATTAAGACTGGCTAAACAGATATTGGATAGCCTGAATGTTCCATGGTATATTATTCCGGGTAATCATGATACAGGATGGAGCGAAAGTGGCGGAGTTATGTTTACAACTGTTTTTGGGTACGATAAATTTAGTTTCGAGTATAATGGTATCAGGTTTTTAGGATGTGCATCTGGTCCGTATGTGCGAATGAGTGATGGCCATGTTCCCAGAAGTGCAGTAAACTGGTTAGATGCAGAGCTTAAAAAATTAAAGCCGGATCAACCTGTTGTTTTCTTAAATCATTATCCTATGGATGAAGGCTTAGACAATTGGTATGAAGTTACAGATCGGTTGAAAAATTATAATACCTGGGCTGTTTTGTGTGGTCATGGTCATGCAAATAAATCAATGAATTTTGAAGAAATACCCGGAGTAATGGGCCGCTCTAACCTAAGAGCAAAATCTTTAGTTGGTGGCTATAACCTGGTTGACGTAAGGAAAGATTCAATGATCTTTTCTGAAAGAAGACCTGGTACTGAAACGCTAAAACCGTGGACAGGCGTAAAGCTTGAAACAAGAACATATGATATGGATAAAAAATTTGCCCGTCCTGATTTTGCAATCAATAAAAAGTATAGTAAAGTACAGGAAGTTTGGCGTTATTCGTCTGATGCAAATATAATTTCAACACCGGTTGTTGCTAATGACTTGGTAATTTTTGGAAATCAGAATGGTGACATTTCAGGGATAACCATTAAAGACGGAACTAAAAAATGGGAATTCAAAACAGAAGGAAGCATTTTCTCATCGCCAGCCAGTTCAAATGGAAAAGTTGTGGTTGGTTCAGGTGATGGGAATATTTATTGTTTGAATTCAAAGACCGGGAATCTTATATGGAAAACAAAAACCGGAGCGGCAGTTTTAGCATCACCATTAATTTCCGGTGAAGAGGTTTTCATTGGAGGAAGTGATCATACTTTCAGAAAATTAAATTTAAATACAGGAAAAACAATATGGAGTTATACTGAACTGGATGGACCTGTTGTTAGCACTCCGGTATTATATGATGGGAAAATAATGTTCGGCGCCTGGGACAAAAATTTATATGCCTTAGATAAAAATACAGGATCGCTTTTTTGGAAATGGAACAATGGCTCTTCCATCCGCAATTATTCGCCAGCTGCCTGTATACCCGTTACAAATGATGGTGTTATTTATATAGTGGCCCCTGATAGATATATAACAGCGATTGATATAGCTACCGGAAAAACTTTATGGCGAAACAATGATGCTACTGTTCGGGAGTCTATCGGTATTTCTGCAGATGGTAAATGGGTTTATGGAAAAACTATGCAGGATACAATAGTAGCTTACAAAACTAGCCGGCATATGCAAACTCCTGCCTGGAAGATGAATGCAGGTTTTGGATACGAACATGTTCCTTCAATGTTAATTGAAAAAGATGGAAGTGTTTTCTTCGGAACGAAAAATGGTATTGTTTATTCTATTGATCCGGCTACACAAAAAATAAACTGGGCGCATAAAATTGATAACTCGATGGTAAATACAGTGAGAGTAATTGATAAATCTTTGCTTGTTGTGTCAACTATGGATGGGAAAGTGGTATTGTTGAAATTGCGATAAGATCAAATCAGGAAACGAGTCTTTTATTTTTCCTCTTCTTATTAATATAGTTGCATGAAATTTTTATGATCCAGTACAGAACACCGGTACTAAGGGTAACTGCGCTAGTTAACAGCAGTAATTTGGAGTGAGTTCCTTCCAGTATTTTTATTATACAACTAAAAATAATGCAGGATGCTGAGCTTATCAGCAACATCCCAGCCAATGAAAGGCTGTAATTTTCATGATCCATAATATTGAATTTCAGTTCGAATATAGTTTTAAAAACCTTGGACAGGATTTCCTTATCTGGGTTTTATTTTATGTTTAAGGCTTTTTGCTTACTGTTAATAAACATTAATAGTAGTCAAAATTATTGCCAGATTGTTTTTGCATAACAAAAAAGCTACCATGAAGGGTAGCTTTTCCAGTTATTGAATCGTATTTATACTTTATAATAACATAGTGATCGGATTTTCCAGGTATTTCTTGAACGTTTGAAGGAATGCGGCACCTAAAGCTCCATCTACACTGCGATGGTCGCAGCTCATTGTTACTTTCATTACATTGCTTGTACCAAAGCCTTCACCTTTTTTCACAACGATCTCTTTTATTCTTCCCACGGCCATAATGCAACTGTCTGGCGGGTTGATGATAGCTGTAAACTCATCAATATCCATCATGCCTAAGTTGGATATTGTAAAAGTATTGCCAGAAAATTCGTTGGGTTGTAACTTTTTATTTTTTGCTTTGCCAGCCAGCTCTTTGCTTTCAGCAGCAATTTGTGGTAAAGTTTTCTGATCGGCAAATTTTATTACGGGAACAATCAATCCATCTTCAATTGCAACAGCAATGCCAATATGAATGTGACTGTATCTTCTTATTTTATCGCCCCCGTCCGAACCGGCACGGGCGGGCATCCATGAAGCGTTTACTGCTGGATGCTGTCGCAATGCCAATGCAGTTGCTTTCACCACCAGGTCATTAAAGCTGATCTTGGCCGGACTTACTTCATTCAACTGAACTCTTGCAGCCATTGCATTGTCCATATTGATTTCCATCGTAAGATAGAAATGCGGAGCACTGAATTTGCTTTCACCCAAACGCTTTGCAATAATATTGCGTATTTGAGAATTAGGAA
>JBBSJN010000075.1:0-11785 GCA_038257235.1 Chitinophagales bacterium | reverse complement strand
TCGTCTGGCCTTTTCTTTTTTATTTTGGCTTCTCTTGAGTCAGCAAAAAAGGGTTTGATCTTGAATACAGCATAACGGCTGTCTTCTGTTATGATGGCGTTATAGCCTCTTGGCACCACTTTCTTGTAACTTGCGTCTGATGATTGTATCACCAGTTCATTATCGCCTTCTTGTGGATTAATAGTGTACACTACCCATTTGCCATCGTTGCTAATCATCCGTTCGCCGATGCTTTGCCAGCCATCATAAACGGTATGATCCAAGGGTTTTTTCTGTGCAAATAAAATAGTAAAGGATAATAATAGTGTGGTGCTAAAAATGAGCCTTTTCATCTGTTTTGTTTTGGATGCATTAAAGATAATGGTGAAAAGGTATATAATTTACGGCTTTTTACCAACGGCAATACCGTATTGCCAAAGCCTTTTTTTCATTCCCTTGTATTGAAACTTACAAGCCATGATATTTTTCTTCTGCATATCTGTAGCAGGTTTGGAGAAATTTACTTTTTTCCAAAGCAAATAAAGCCTTGCCAAAAAATAAAACCGGTATAACCGCCGGGAAGAATGTGAAGCTTCCTTTGATATATTACGATAATTAATATCTGTAAACCCAGCTTGGTTCATAAAATGCTTAAACCTTTCCGGTGATTCAAGATAATTTACCTGCCAGCCATTTGCCCATTGCCGAATGATTGGGTTTTCATTATTCGCAAAGTCTGTTACAAAGCCATCAGCCACCACTAATCTACCACCGGGTTTTAATAAACGAAAAGCCTCTTTGATAAACTTTTCCTTGTCATCGGCATAACAAATGCTTTCGCATCCCCATACTACATCAAAGCTTGCATCCGGAAAATTTGTTGCACTATAATCCATTGTTTTAAAATCGACCAACCCTTCAACATTTTTTTTTGCTGCGTTTTCTTTTGCATGTTGCACCTGTCGTTCACTTAAAGTGATGCCCGTTACTTTACAACCCAAAACAGTTGCCATAAAAATACTGCTGCCACCAACGCCGCAACCAGCATCCAACACTTTATCAGATGATTTGATAGCTGCTGCTTCAATCATCACTTCATTCATCCTTAACAATGATTCGGGGAAAGACTTTACTTTTTCATCCCAATAGCCATAATGAATGGCGAGGCTGTTATTCAAATCCCAGGAATCTTTGTAAGCATTTTCCGTATCCTTATAATATTCAATTATCTTTTTATGGTAATCAGTTGACTGCATTTTCTGTTAACTTCTTTTCTACTTTAACTAATAAATAAACATGAATGATCAGTGCCACAGCAATGATGGCGAAACCTACATAAAACCATTTACTCAAAAACTCATTTTCCTTATACACAATAAAAGCAAGAATAATTCCATAAACCGGCTCCAGATTATATGTAAGATTGACGGTGAAAGCGGAAAGCCTTTTCAAAGCATTCCCTGAAAGCTTGAATGCTAATACTGAGCAGAACCAGGCCAATACTAACAACCAGCCAAAATTTTCCAATGAAGGGATGAAACTATCGACTGGGAATTTTTGCAAATAGAATGGAAGCAAGGCAGATAACACAATCAAACCTCCGGTCTGCTGCCAAGTGAGCATGGTTTCCACATTTGTTCTTTTTAAAAACTCCCGGTTAAAGATGGGAAACAACGAAGCAAGAATGGCTGATATTATTCCTAAAATAATACCTGTTTTGAAATGAGTATCGAAATGAAAAATAATATAAATACCGCTTAGTGTAATAATGCCAAGTAAGAGTTCTGTCCAGTTCATTTTCTTTTTCAAAATTACCGGTTCAAACAAAGCTGTAAAGAAACTGATAGCAGAGAAACAAATCAATGAAACCGATACATTCGAATATTTTATGGAACCATAAAAAGTAACCCAATGCATAGCGGCAATAAAGCCAACTGCAGAAATCTTAATGATATCAATAACGGGAATCCTTTGCAGTTTTTTCATCAGGCCAAACAAGATCCACATGGTAACTGCAGTCAGCAAAAGCCTGTACCAAACAATCATCCCTTCATTTAAGGTGATAAGCCTTCCAAGGATTCCGGTAAACCCGGCAAGAAATACAGCAATATGGAGTTGGAGAAAGGCCTTTTTCATTCGCCCTGCAAACTAAAGAAAAGAGATTATAAAATAGTGAGGTTATTTTGTTTCAACCAGAACATCTTTGTCCTTCAACGCTAAGGTTTTTAAAGGATCATTTTTTTTTACCCGTTTCCTGTAATTTTTAAACATACTGTTCCAACGCAACTTAAGCACACCCCAAATCCCTTCCTTTACAATTCCTTTGTTCATTTTGGAGACTCCGTAGGTTCTATCCTGAAATATGATAGGCACTTCTTTTACTTTAAATCCCAGTTTCCAGGCTGCAAATTTCATTTCAATCTGGAATGCGTAACCCACAAAACGTATTTCATCAAGATTAATAGTATCAAGTACTTCTTTTTTATAGCAAACAAAACCAGCAGTAGGATCTTTTACCGGCATCCAGGTAATCATTCTTGTATAGAGAGAAGCACCTTTTGATAATGCAATCCGATTGCCCGGCCAGTTAACAACACCTCCGCCTTTTACATACCTTGATCCAATAGCAACATCAGCTCCTTCATTTTTACAAGCATTGTAAAGTCTGGATAAATCATTGGGGTTATGGGAAAAATCTGCATCAATTTCAAAGATGAACTGGTAATCTTTTTCAATCGCCCATTTAAAGCCATGGATATAGGCTGTTCCTAATCCCAGCTTACCTATTCTTTCCTCTATAAAAAGTTTATTAGAAAATTTAGGTACAAGTTCTTTCACAAGCTGAGCAGTACCATCCGGAGAGCCATCGTCTATCACCAATACATGAAAACCATCATTCAGATTAAAGATAGCATGCAGAATATTACTGATATTCTCCTTTTCATTATATGTTGGAATGATAACTAACTTTTCCACTCAATTAATATAAACGGTAAACACCGAATTTACGAAAATCAGTAGAGATGCTGTGTTAAAAAATTCAAACGGTTCTGATTGATTCCGTTAGCTTTTCTTAAGCATAGTACGGGTATAAATCTCTGTCAGCTTCTGTTTGGTATGTTGTGGGAAATCGCCTTTCATCATCCAATCGTAATACTGAGGTTCTGCCTTTAACACCTCTGAAACCGGACGGCCTTTGAATTTGCCAAAATTGAAGACCTCCGTTCCATTTTCCATTACAAAACGACGGGCAAAATCAACTACCTGGTCTTCGCCAATTACTTTTAGTATGGAGTCTATATTGTTGCCTAAATCGCTGTAATGCTTTATCTGGGCTTCTAAAATTTCATAGGTAGCTGTTGCATCCACCTCGGCACTATGTGCTCCGTCCAATGATTTGCTGCAATAGAATTTGTAAGCAGCAGTTAATGTTCTTGGTTCCATTTTGTGAAAAATATTCTGCACATCCAGTAGTTTACGATTCTTCATATCGAAATCAACTTCTGCTCTCAGAAATTCTTCCATCAACAAAGGAATATCAAACCGGTTAGAATTGTAACCTGCAAAATCACAACCATCCAGCATTTGTTTTAATTCCTGTGCCACCTGCTTAAAAGTTGGCACATCTTTTACCATTTCATCAGTAATGCCATGTATATCGCTTGAAGACTTTGGAATTGGCATTCCGGGATTGATGCGTTTACATTTCACACTCTTGGTGCCATCTGGCAATATTTTTACAATGGCTATTTCAACTATTCGATCTGTTCCGGGATTTACACCAGTTGTTTCCAGATCTATAAAGGCTAAAGGCTTTTTAAGTTGTAGCATCGGGTTAGTTGTTTCACTTATTTTTAAAAAATATTAAGGGCAGTAAAGGTAACTGTTTATGGCTCTTTAAAAAAGGATTTCATATTTAATGCGACACATGATACAAAGAAAATCAGTGATTTAAGTATTAAAATCCGGTCTCGGCAAAAACCTGCAAGACGAACACAGTAAACGGAGAATACTTGCTACCTTTATGCCTGCAAAATATTTTGAACAGATTTCCGTTTACCTTCAAATACCCATCAGATGAAAAATAAGATTCTTACAGTTTTTGCAATTTTAATGGTAATTATATTTCTTTCAGCATGTGCATCGCAAAAATATGGCTGTCCTGGAAGTCCGCAAGCAAATTCTAGATTCAGAGGCTAATTCCCGCATCTCAAATTCTGGCATCTAGTTTATTTAGTAATACTTTTTTCCCTTTTTCTGATAAAAAACCGACGGCGATGTTGTATTAATGCATCCCTGTTTTTGGAAAGATAGACAGAATACAATTCCATTTCCTGTAATTTGCCTTTTATCTGAAATGTTCCCATTTGATCTGCCTTAAGATATTTGGGCAATTCAACCTGTTTTAATACCGCTTCCGAAACCAGTAATTCGGACGACAGTTCATGGAATTTACTCAACATTCTTGCTGTTGTATTCAATACATCGCCATGATAAGCCATTTCAGATTTGTATTGCCAACTTCCGATACAACTACTGTACCTCCATGTAATGCTGCTTTAAATGCAGGCACTCTTCCATATCTTTCTTCATAATAAGTCTTATACTTTCTTATTTGTTTTTGAATGGCAAAAAAACAACGGACGCAAACGGCAAACTTAATTCCTTTCTTAAGTGGCCATGTAACCACAGCTTCGTCGCCAACGTATTGATAAATTCTTCCAAAATAACGAGCAATTGGTTCGCTTATATCATAAAAATAATCTTGCAGAAAATGGCTGTATTCCATCTCTTCAGCTATCTCTGTAGAATTATTAAGGTCAACAAAGAGAAACAAACGGTCTTCTAGTTTTAACTGGTGATATTTTCCAAATACAAGGTTATAAATAGCATCTCTCCCCAGCTTACGATGCAATTCATCAGGGAAGTTTGAGAAAATAGAAATGGCAAGTGCTAGCCCCAGAAATTCAAATACTTTTCTAGTAGAAAAAAAATCATATAAACTATGTGGAAAAATCGTTTCGTATGTATTAATGTTTAACCAAATCACTATTACCATGATGAAGAAAAACAATACCATAAACCACACAACCAATCTGAATGTTCTGAAGAAAAGGTAAAACCAAAAGCGATTACGGCGGTGCCGGCGACGAAACTCCTGTGACTGGGTTTCGAAAAATGCAATGGCAAACCCAATTGGCAAGCTAACAATCAAAGAAGTTGAAAAGGCAATCCAGTTAAAACCATGTCGTGCAAACGAATAAAAAGCAAATAAGAAAACTGACAAGTAAATTATATAAACATTATTCTGCGAAATTACCTTCCAGGGCTTGCAGCAGATCGAAAGAAACTGTTTCGGTTCTGTCAGGATAGGAGCCATTTGAAGTTCCCAGGTTACTGGCTGTATTTTCCTTCTCATCAGGCATCTTCAAGCTTATTGGCAAATTTTAATGTCAAATCAATGGAACGAAAATAAAAATTAAAACCAAAACTGTAGATTAATCTGAAAATACCCTATTTTTGAAGTCAATCATGAAAACATTTACACATAATCATCATCATTTCTTGCTCTTCCAGAGTAGGCCGTGAGGATATTATGTTCTAAACATAGTCAAGGGCTTACTTAACGGTAAGCCCTTTTATTTTAAATAATACGAAATGAGTGAGACATTAAAAATTGCTGTTCAAAAATCTGGTCGTCTTTATGAAGGCTCCATGAAACTGTTGAAAGAATGTGGTATTGAAGTAAGCAATGGTAATAATCAACTAAGAGTTATTGCTGCCAATTTTCCAGTAGAGATTTTCTTTTTGCGGGATGATGATATTCCCGAATATGTGCAGGATGCTGTAGCCGATATTGGTTTTGTTGGCGAAAATGTAGTGAAAGAAAAAAACAAACAAGTTGATACTATAGAAAAATTAGGTTTTGGGAAATGCCGTTTATCTATTGCCATTCCAAAAACAGATACAATACAATCTGTAAATGTCTTAAACGGGAAAAAAATTGCGACCAGCTATCCCTTTATTCTTTCTTCCTTTCTGAAAGAAAGAAATATTGCCGCTTCAATCCATGAGATAAGTGGCTCTGTTGAAATAGCACCCAGAATTGGTTTAGCTGATGCTATCTGCGATCTTGTAAGTTCGGGCAGCACACTTTTCACCAATGAGTTGAAGGAAATTGAAACAATCCTGTATTCAGAAGCCATTTTAATCTGCAACAAAAATCTTTCGGCGGAGAAGAAGATTATTCTGGAAAGCCTGCAGTTCAGATTAAGTGCAGTTAAGAAAGCGAAAAACAATAAATACGTTTTACTAAATGCACCCAACGAAAAATTGGACACCATCTGTCAATTACTTCCCGGAATGAAAAGCCCAACGATTTTGCCATTGGCAGAAGAAGGCTGGAGCTCTGTTCATTCTGTAATCAGCGAAAATGATTTCTGGAATGTAATTAAACAATTGAAAGCAAACGGAGCCCAGGGCATTTTAGTAATTCCGATTGAAAAAATGATTGTATGATGAAATGAGCCATAAATATTTTCCCCGTCCGACCGGATTCATCCGGGCGGGGAGTAATTTATAAAAGACTACGATGAAAAATTTTATGGGGAATTCTATCTGACAAAATTATAAAATAAAAATATACAGATGAAACGCTATAAATATCCTGATAAAAAAGAGTGGGCAGAAATAGTTAAACGACCTGATGCCGATTACTCTTCGCTTGAAAAAAAAGTGAAGAAGATAATGCTGAACGTAAAAGAGAAAGGCGATAAAGCTGTTTTCAAATATTGCAAAGCATTTGATAGAGTAAAGCTAAAAGCTCTTGCTCTCAGTCAGACAGAAATAGAGACAGCAATCAAATCTGTTCCAGTAGCATTACAATCTGCCATTTTGCAGGCAAAGAAAAATATTGAGGTATTTCATAATTCACAGAAAGAAGAGGTAAAGAAAATTGAAACAATGCCTGGTGTTGCCTGCTGGCGACAATCAAAAGGAATTGAAAAAGTTGGACTCTATATCCCCGGAGGTACTGCACCACTCTTCTCTACTGTTCTAATGTTAGCCGTTCCGGCACGAATAGCAGGTTGTAAAGAAATTATTCTATGCACTCCACCTGATAAAAAAGGAAAAATCAACTCTGCCATTGTATTTGCAGCACAGTTATGTGGCATTACAAAAATTTATAAAGTTGGTGGTGTGCAGGCAATAGCTGCAATGACATTTGGAACAGAAAGTATAGCAAAAGTTTTTAAAATATTCGGGCCAGGAAACCAATATGTAACAATGGCAAAACAAATGGCACAGCAGTTTGGCGTTGCTATTGATATGCCAGCGGGGCCATCAGAAGTATTGGTAATTGCAGACGAAACGGCTGATCCGGAATTTGTTGCATCCGATCTTTTATCCCAGGCAGAACATGGACCTGATTCGCAGGTTATTTTGGTTACAAATGACGAAAAATTAAGTAAGCAAGTTATTGATGCCATTTCAAATCAAATCGAGCTTTTATCCAGAAAGAGTGTGGCAGAAAAATCTTTAAAGAATAGCAAGCTTATCATCGTAAATAATATTGCAGAGGCAATAGAACTATCCGATGTATATGCACCAGAACATTTGATCATTACCTGCAAAAATGCAAATGAGGTTGCTCAACAAGTGTCAACTGCGGGGTCGGTTTTTATTGGAAGTTATTCACCGGAAAGTGCAGGAGATTATGCAAGCGGTACAAATCACACTTTACCGACCAATGGATATGCGGCCATGTACAGCGGCGTTTCTTTAGACAGCTTTGTAAAAAAAATCACCTACCAGGAATTAACAAAAGAAGGATTAAAAAATATCAGCAATACGATTATGACAATGGCAGCAGCCGAAGGACTTGATGCTCATAAAAACGCAATAGCAATCAGATTAAAAAAATACAATGGAATTTAGTTTAGATAATCTTGTAAGAGAAAATATTAGAAGAATGACCGCCTATTCATCTGCCAGACATGAATACAAAGGCGAGGCAAGCATTTTCTTAGATGCCAATGAAAATTCATTTGGTTCTCCGCTGCCTGTTAATTACAACCGCTATCCTGATCCTTTACAATGGGACTTAAAAAACAAACTGAGTGGTATAAAAGGTGTTCCTGCAGAAAATATTTTTCTTGGCAATGGAAGTGATGAGGCAATTGATTTGTTATTCCGGATTTTTTGTACTCCGGGTAAAGACAATGTAATTATCTTCCCTCCTACGTATGGCATGTATGAAGTTTGTGCAGAAACAAATGATATACTGGTTAAAAAAGTTCCTTTGTTGGAAAATTTTCAGCTTAACCTGGAAGCCATCGAAGAAGCAATTGACGCAAATACAAAACTGATTTTTGTTTGCTCACCCAATAATCCAACTGGCAATAGCATTAACAGAACAGATATTGAAGTGCTGCTGAATAATTTTGATGGCCTGGTGGTGATTGATGAAGCTTATATCAATTTTGCAAAACAAAAAACCTTTATTCCTGAATTAACAGAGTACTCAAATCTTGTTATCCTGCAAACATTATCAAAAGCTTGGGGTCTTGCAGGTTTAAGACTGGGTATGGCTTTCGCTGGTGAGGCAATCATTAATTACTTGAATAAGGTAAAATATCCGTACAATATAAATTCAGCAACACAGCAACTGGCGATGGAAGCATTAGGAAATATTTTAAGTATAAATAACTGGACGAAGACAACAGCTGAACAAAAAGAATGGCTATCAGAAGAGCTTAAAAAAATAAATTCCACTCAACTTGTTTATCCATCTGATGCAAACTTCATTTTAGTAAAAATGGAAGATGCAATAAAAATATACGACTACCTGACAACAAAAGGAATTATTGTCCGTGACCGTTCGAAAGTGATTCTATGTGACGATTGTTTACGTATCACCATTGGTACACCAGAAGAAAATAAAAAATTAGTTTCAGCTCTAAATGATTATTCGAAATGAAAAAAGTATTATTTATAGACCGTGACGGCACTTTGATAAAAGAAGTTCCTCCAACATACCAGATAGATTCATTTGAAAAACTGGAATTCTATCAGGATATGTTCACCTGGATGAGCCGCATAGCAAAAGAATTGGACTTTGAACTAGTGATGGTGAGTAATCAGGATGGCTTGGGCACGGCATCCTTTCCTGAAGAAACATTTACACCCGTACAAAACTTTATTTTAAAATCGTTAGCCAACGAAGGAATAATGTTTTCAAAAATTTTAATTGACAACTCTTTGCCACAAGACAATGCGCCAACCCGAAAACCTGCTACCGGAATGTTAACCGCCTATCTGGGGAATACAGACTATGATATTGCTAATTCTTTTGTAATTGGCGACCGGGTTACAGATATTCACCTGGCAAAGAATATGGGATGCAAAGCAATCTGGTTAAACAATGACCCTACACTTGGAGGTACTGAAATCAATACTTCTGCATCAAACTTTGAAGAAACAATTATTCTTGAAACCAATAACTGGAAATCCATTTATGAATTCCTCCGGCTTGGACAAAGAATAATTCAACATGAAAGAAATACAAATGAAACAAAAATCCAGCTACTGCTAAACCTTGATGGAAAAGGAAACGCAACAATAAATACCGGGCTAAATTTCTTCAACCATATGCTGGATCAGTTAAGCCGTCATAGTGGTATTGATATAACGTTGAAAGTAGAAGGCGATTTAGAAATTGATGAACACCACACAATAGAAGACACTGCTATTGCCCTGGGAGAAGCTTTTTCAAAAGCATTGGGTGATAAAAAAGGAATAGAACGATATGGATTCACCCTTCCCATGGATGATTGTTTGGCACAAGTTGCCATTGATTTTGGCGGCAGAAGCTGGCTTGTTTGGGATGCAGCATTTAAAAGAGAAAAAATTGGTGATATGCCAACCGAAATGTTTTATCATTTCTTTAAATCATTTTCAGACGCTTCAAAATGCAATTTGAATATAAAAGTGGAAGGAGAAAATGAACATCATAAGATTGAATCAATATTTAAAGCATGGGCAAAAGCAATGAAGATGGCGGTGAAAAGAGATGTGAATAATATGCAATTGCCAAGCACAAAAGGAACACTTTGATGAAAGTTGTAATTATTAAATATAATGCCGGCAATATTCAATCCGTTTTATTTGCCTTGGAAAGAATTGGTATACAGGCAACTGTAACTGACGATGCTGAAGAAATTGGAACAGCAGATAAAATTATTTTTCCGGGTGTAGGCGAAGCAAGTACTGCTATGCACTATCTAAAACAAAAAAATCTTGATCAGCTTATTGTCTCACTAAAACAACCCGTTCTTGGCATCTGCCTTGGCATGCAATTGCTTTGCAACCATTCTGAAGAGGGTGATACAACCTGCTTAAATGTATTTGAAAATGTAAGGGTAAGAAAATTCATTTCGGCCAAGAATGAATTTAAAATTCCGCAAATCGGATGGACTACTATTTCAAATCTCCAATCAAAACTATTTAACAAAGTTGCCGAAGACAGTTATTGCTATTTTGTACATGGCTATTATGCGGAAGAAAACAAACAGGCCATTTCAAAAACAAATTATATACAACCATACAGTTCAGCATTGGCCCACAACAATTTCTACGGTGTTCAATTTCACCCGGAAAAAAGTGCAACCGTTGGCGAACAAATTTTAAAAAATTTTTTAGCCTTATAAAATGACGATCATACCCGCTATAGATATAATTGATGGCAAATGCGTACGACTTATTAAAGGAGATTACAGCCAGAAAACAATTTACAATGAAGATCCTTTAGAAGTAGCAATGCAGTTTGAAGATGCAGGGTTACAGCGGTTACACTTGGTTGATCTTGATGGTGCCAAAGCAGGTGAAGTAAAAAACTGGAAAGTGCTGGAAAAAATTTCGGGGAAAACAAAACTGGTTATTGATTTCAGCGGCGGTATAAGTACTGAAAAAGCCCTTAAGATCACTTTTAATTCAGGAGCTGCTTTTGCCTCAATCGGAAGCATTGCAGTTAAAGATGAATTTACTTTTACTGGCTGGCTGCTGGCATATGGTGCAGACAGATTTATAATCGGAGCAGATGTAAGAGATGAGCAGATTCTTATTAAAGGCTGGACAGAATCAACATCATTAACCGTGTTTGACCTGATTAATAAATACAAACTAAAAGGTGTAAACCAGTTTTTCTGTACGGATGTATCAAAAGACGGATTATTGGCAGGTCCATCTGTTGATTTGTATAAAAAAATAATCAATGAGCATCCTTCCATTGACCTGATTGCAAGTGGTGGAGTTTCTTCCATAAAAGATCTGGAAGAATTAAGAGAAGCTGGTTGCAGCGGAGCAATAATCGGTAAAGCTATTTATGAAAATAAAATTTCATTATCCGATTTAAATAAATTTCTATAAAGAATGTTGACCAAACGCATCATACCGTGCCTTGATATTAAAGATGGGAGAACCGTAAAAGGAACTAACTTTCTCCAGCTAAGAGATGCAGGTGATCCCGTAGAATTAGCTTTACGGTATTGCGAAGAAGGTGCCGATGAACTTGTTTTCCTGGATATAACAGCCACCACAGAAAAAAGGAAAACACTGGCAAATCTGGTCAGAGAAATTGCTACTCATATCAATATACCGTTTACAGTTGGCGGGGGAATCAATACCATTGAAGATGTAAGCCTGTTATTAGAAAATGGTGCAGATAAGATCTCTGTCAATACATCTGCCGTAAAAAATCCTGAATTGATCAATCAGTTAGCCGCTAATTTTGGAAGCCAATGCATTG
>JBBSJN010000074.1:0-12179 GCA_038257235.1 Chitinophagales bacterium | reverse complement strand
TGATCCAACAACACCTTTAAAATATCATTTTATGAATCTAAGTGCCTTTCATTTACCAAAAGGCAATTACACCGGGTTTTATGACAGCAGTTCGTCAGTAAATCAAATAAGAGTCTTTATGAATACACAATTCAATCAAAAGTTAGCCTTACTCAAAGACTCGACTGTCTTTATTCAGCAATAAAATCAAACAGGATATTTTTGCTTATCCAACCAATGCCAGTTCAAGCACCTGGCTCATGGTTTTTACATAGTGAAATTTAATTCCTTTAATAAACTCGGAATCTATTTCCTGCACATCTTTTTCATTCTGCCAGCAAAGAATAATTTCTTTTAGTCCGGCCCGCCTTGCAGCCAACACTTTTTCTTTGATGCCTCCTACAGGTAAAACCTGACCCCGAAGAGTAATTTCTCCCGTCATTGCCAGAAAAGGTTTTATTCTTTTCCCCGTAAGTGCAGAAGCAATTGCAGACATCATTGTAACACCGGCACTTGGCCCGTCCTTCGGCACGGCTCCTTCCGGTACATGTATATGAATGTTTTTCTTTTCAAAAAGTATGGAATCCAGTTTATACTTCTTAGCATTTGATTGCAGATAAGTCAGCGCAGTTGAAGCACTTTCTTTCATCACATTACCAAGATTACCGGTAAGTTTTAATTCTCCTTTACCATCACTTAAACTTGTTTCTATAAAAAGTATATCGCCACCAACATAAGTCCAGGCAAGGCCAACAGCCACTCCCGGCATATTGGCTATTTTATAGATGTCATTACTGTAACGAGGCTTGCCCAATATCTTTTCAACATCGATGGCAGTTAAAGTAGGCTTGATTTTATCTTTCATCACCAATTGCCTGGCCTGATACCGCATTACCGAAGCCAGTTGACGATCCAGCTCCCTCACACCACTTTCTCTTGTATAATCCTGAATTATTTTCTCCAGCACTTTATCGCTAATCTTGAAATTGGTATTCTTCAATCCATGCAATTCCTTTTGCTTCGGAAATAAATGTCGTTTTGCTATTTCCTTTTTTTCTTCCACAGCATAGCCACTCAGGTCAATTACTTCCAACCTGTCACGAAGTGCCGGTTGAATGTTTTGATAATTATTGGCTGTTGCAATAAATAATACTTTGCTTAAATCATATTCTGATTCCAGGTAGTTATCATAAAAAGTATGATTCTGTTCCGGATCTAACACTTCCAGCAAAGCTGATGATGGATCGCCACGAAAATCACTTCCTACTTTATCAATTTCATCTAATATAATTACCGGATTCGAGGATTTTACTTTACGGATAGATTGCAGAATTCTACCGGGCATAGCGCCGATATATGTTTTACGATGCCCTCTTATTTCACTTTCATCATGCAAGCCGCCCAAACTTAGCCGAACATATTTTCTGCCGATAGCATTTGCTATACTTCTTCCCAAAGAAGTTTTCCCGATACCGGGAGGACCAACAAAACAAAGTATTGGGCTTTTCATATCACCTTTCAGTTTCAATACAGCCAGGTATTCCAAAATTCTTTCTTTGATCTTCTGCATTCCATAATGATCAATATCCAGAGTCTTCTTAGCCTTTTTAAGATCATAATGATCTTCGGTGTATTCTTCCCAGGGAAGATCAAGCATCAGATCGAGATGATTATACACCACAGAAAAATCAGGAGTGCTGGGATGCATCCGTTCTAATTTCTCTATCCCTTTCTTAAACATTTCTTTTGCAGCGACAGGCCATTTCTTTGCTTCTGCTTTTTTCTGCATTTCTTTTATTTCCTGAGAATTTGTATCACCTCCTAGCTCGTCTTTGATACTCTTCAATTGCTGTTGCAGAAAATAATCCCTTTGCTGCTTGTCTAATTCGGTTCTTGTTTTTGATGTCACCTTATTTTTCAGTTCAACAAATTGCAATTCTTTTTGCAATAGCTGCATCAGCAAATCTGCTCTCTGGCGGATCTGGTTCAATTCCAACAACCGTTGCTTGTCTTTTATATCTGTGTTGAGATTACTGGAAACAAAGTGAATAAGAAACGCCGGATTTTCAATATTGCGAAGTATGATTGAAGCTTCTGCAGGAATATTTGGCGACAATTGAACGATATCCGCTGCCAGATCTTTAATATTGGCTACATACGCATTAAAGTCCTCATCTTTCGGCGATTCCTCTTCATCTAGTTTTGAAATCTTTGCTTTGAAATATGGATCTTCAGCAACAATTGACTCAACCCTGAACCTGCTTTTGCCCTGGATAATAATCGTAGTGCCGCCATCGGGCATCTTTATCAACTTAACAATCTTTGCAACTGTACCTATATTTTCAAGATCGGTAACTTCAGGATCTTCAATAGCACTATCTTTCTGTGCTATGACACCAACGAGTTTATCTCCACGATATGCATCATTTACTGCATTAATGCTTTTATCTCTTCCTACAGTAATAGGCAATACCACACCGGGAAACAAAACTGTATTTCTCAACGGTAACAAAGCAATTTCTTCAGGTACAACTATGCTGTTTATATCTTCCTGGTCGCTTTCATTCAAAGGGATTATTGGTAAAAAATCCATCTCATCTTCTGAACGTAATAAAAACTTTTCGATATTCATATTCAATTTCAATTCTGTATTAGACAATCTGTCATTTCGCCTGCAGCGTCAGTAAAAGTATATAGGGAAATCAGTATTGCCAAGTTTCATGCCTGTCAGCCTGAAACTGACAAATTATGTAACTATGGATAGGTATTTCTACTAAAAAGCCCCCGACTAATCGGAGGCCTTTTCATAAGGAAACGATTTTATAAATTTATAAGGCTAATCCAACGGATAACTGGAAACCCTGGCTTTTCCATTTACCATCATCTGGTAAATCACTGATATTATTCAATCCGATTACATAACGGCCATTAATGCGCATTGGACCTACTTTAAACTGAAGACCGGCCAACATGGACAAATCGCCTTCTTTAAAAGCATTGCCACCATTTTGCAACAATGTTTTGTTTTGATCTAACAAAACTCCAAATTGAGGACCCGCCTGCAACGAAAGCAAACTACCAATCAATTTGTAATTGATAACGATTGGAATTGAAAGATAGTTCAGCTTGATATTACTGTTGCCACCAAACACATCCTGATACACATTCTTGTAACTACTGTCCAGCCTTGTCGCATACTGGTTAAATAAAACTTCCGGTTGTAAAACAAATTTGTTACCCATCCGGATTTCTGCAAAGCCTCCTAAATGATAACCATACCTAAACTCGTCTTTGAATGATTTTCCATCTACTTTAGTAAAATTGGCACCTCCTTTCACCCCAAGATGAAATTGAGCCATCATTGCCTGCGAAATTAAAATTGCAGCAAACAGAAAAAGGAATTTTGATTTCATGTTAAATAGTTTAATTGTTTTTTGGGTAACTCGAATTGCCCTGCAAAAATTTCAAGTTTAGTGCCAGTGTTCACTCCTGCCTGTTAAATTCCGTTAACGATGAACAGTAAATTCAAAAACAAAAAAGAGGCTTTTCTATTGCCTTGAAACTGTTAAGATTTGTTAACCAGAGAATAACTGAACAGTATGTAGTTAAAGCTGTTTTAAAAAATACAACCTACATTAACCGAGAAAATAGAATTAAAATTATTACTGGTTGCAGGAAAATAATAATCCAGTGTAAGCTGAGGCTGCACAAAAAATTTACCAAAAGAATATTCACCACGGAAATACATGGTTAATGCAAGTGGTTGAAATTTCAATTCATCATCAAGATAAACATTGTCAGAACTATACAGCACACTTGAATTGTTACGAAGTATGTTAACATAAGTACTTGACTTCTGATTAAATCCGAATTTTTGTGTACCACTCGTAAATGAAAGCTGGGGAGTAAACCGGATATGATCCTTGTAAGTAAACACATCCAGCCAATAAAAATCATGGCGAAGTGATGTTATTAAGGAAAAGTCGCTGATTGTTTCCTCTGTATTAATATAGGTAAACCCTCTTCTGCGTAACCGTAAATCTATTATCTGTTCTTCCCTTTCAGAATAATCGCTCCGGCTGCCCCAGCCATAACTAACGGCAACCGTTGGACGGATCCATGCTTTACGATACGTAAAATAACCATACAACTCATTCTGTAAAGGCGTAGTATAAAAAGGAAGCGAATCTTTTGTAAAAAAACGGGTGTAAGAGATTCCGGTTGCTATTGCTTTATTCTTTAAATAATCAAATGATGGTGTAACTGAAGATTGGTATAAGTTCATATTTGCATCATCATCTACTATATAACCTGTGCCAGTGATTCCAAGACCACTTTTATGATAGTACCCAATCGTTGGAGAATAAGTTAGTTTTTGAAGTGGTGCTGAGGTTGAATTTGTCTTGCTTTCAAAATTATAAAAGCTTTTACCCAAAGATAATGTCGCCAAAAAATAGCTGTGAGGCGATAAAATCGAATCCATAAAAGCTTCAAAATCCTGAAACAGTGCTCCGTAATCAATAGTAGTGTCTATTAAAAAGCTGTTATCTGCAGGCACAATAGTAGTATCACTGGTGTTGCTTTGCGATGATGCCGCTACACCAAACATGATAAAGGCTAATATTATATAGCATTTCTTAATCATCAGGCAGTTGTACCAGAATTTCCAGGATAAAGGATTTGTAAATTGTCGTTTAAGACTCTTATGTTAAAAAAAAGTTTAATGCCGTGATATTCAGGTTTCCAAAACGAAATAAAGCCCATTATTATTGAATAATACTGCCGGAAAATTTTATCAGGAAAGTTGTATAACGGTAATTTCTGGCAGAATACCTACACGGCCGGGATATCCTATAAAGCCAAACCCTCTGTTTACATAAAGTTTTTGTCCTTCGCCGTTATTATCAGCAGTTTGTTTCTCGTATAATCCTGCCCATTCTTTATAAACATATTGCACTGGGCTCCACTTCAAACCTGGTATTTCTACCCCAAATTGCATTCCATGTGTATGACCAGAAAGTGTTAGGTCTATATCAGGGTATTTCTCCAGCACTTCGGCTTTCCAATGAGACGGATCATGGCTCATTAGAATTTTGAACGGATATTTTTCGGCACCGGAATAGGCATCTTCCATTTTCCCGTATTTTGGAAATCTTGCTTTTGCACTCCAGTTTTCAATGCCAAGCAATGCTATTTGTTCAGCCCCTTTTTCTAATACCACATGTTCATTCATGAGTAATCGCCATCCTAAAGTACTTTGAATATCCAATAGCTTCTTCAGGTTGGCGGCTTTTTCTTCCGGTGTTTCCCAGCTTGCATAATCACCATAATCATGATTGCCCAAAGTAGAAAACACTCCCATCGGAGCTTTTAGTTTATCAAATACATCCATGTAATTTTCCATTTCATCAGAAGCAGTGTTAACCAAATCTCCTGTAAAAAGAATCAGATCAGGTTTTTCCTTCATGATTTTCTCAACACCTTTCATTACGGCTTCTTTGTTTGTAAAACTACCGGAATGAATATCCGATATATGCACAATTTTCAATCCCTTAAAAGAGGATGGCAAATTTGAATAACTGAGTTTTATTCTTTTTACCTGGTAGCGGTATTTATTTCCCATGCCATAGATTAATGTTCCAAATAAACCTCCTCCAGCAATCATTCCGGCCCAGCTTAAAAATACAGAACGGGAAATAGATTCTCCGGCTTGCAAATTTTTTTCTGCTGTTTTGGAAACAAAGAATTTAGCGGCTATCCATTGCACAGCTCTGCGAATATCATCAATAAGAAAAAATAAGGAAGCAATCAGTTTTGCAAAAAACATACCTGCTATTAAGGCAAAAATGGTAGTCCGGGTTAATTTTGCTTGTTTTTCAAACTGAAGATATGGCAGGGTAATCAATAAAATTAAAGCAGATAGGGACAACACCCAATAACTTATATGGATGATAGTTCTTATTTTTCCAGAAGCAGAATGAGTCACTACTTTTAAAGCCTGGAAGAAATAAATGTCGAGGAGAACCATAAAGCTGATGAGAATCCACCAGAAAGGAGTGTTACGCATATCTTAAAGGCAAAATTAACTGAGTATATTGTTTTTATGAACACTTATTTTTGCCAGTAAAGAGCCGAAATTGGGCAAAACTAAATTTTGTGTTCTTGGTTTCAAAGGGCAATTTTACCACATTCATCTAATTAATATCAAGGAGTATTCGGCAAAATGGCAAGAATAATCGGTGTAGCAAATCAAAAAGGCGGAGTTGGCAAAACAACCACTGCAATAAACCTGGCAGCAAGTTTAGCTGTTCTCGAATATAAAACCCTGCTGGTAGATGCTGATCCGCAGGCAAACAGCACCACTGGTGTTGGTTTCGATTTGCATAATATTACACAAAGCCTGTACGATTGTATGGTTAATCAGGCTAAGGCAAAAGATGTAATATTAAAATCTGAAATTCCCAATCTTGACCTGATTCCTTCTCATATTGATTTGGTTGGTGCCGAAATTGAAATGATCAACTATCCCAACAGGGAAATGGTAATGAAAAATTTGCTGGATCCTATCCGGAAAGATTATGACTTTATCGTTATTGACTGTTCACCTTCACTTGGTCTTATTACCGTTAATGCATTAACAGCAGCTGATTCAGTGGCAGTGCCGGTACAATGTGAGTTTTTTGCTTTGGAAGGTTTAGGCAAACTTTTGAATACAATTAAAATAGTACAAAGCAGGCTCAACCCTGAATTGGTAATTGAAGGAATATTGATGACTATGTATGATGGACGTCTTCGCCTTTGCAACCAGGTGGTAAGCGAAGTGAGGCGGCATTTTGAAGACATGGTATTCAGTACCATCGTTCATCGCAATTCAAAGTTGGCCGAAGCTCCCAGTGCCGGCAAGCCTGTAATTCTATATGATGCCAACAGTAAAGGCTCGGTGAATTACCTTAATCTTGCAAAAGAAATTTTGCAGAAAAACGATTTGACAAAGATTAAGAATGATGAGAGAATTCTTGAGTTATAAGTAACTTCGAACTTCTCATAACTCGAAACTTATAACTCATAACTTCTATTATGACCTCATCTAAACAAAATAAAGAATTACTTGGTAAAGGAATCCGTTCCTTACTTCAGAATATAGATGCAGATCTGAAAACAACAACAGGTTCATTAAAGTCAAATGTTGTCGAAACTGCAACAGGCACCAGTCGTATAGCAATAACTGATATACAACCAAATCCAAAACAGCCCCGCAGAGATTTTGATGAAAAAACGTTGCAGGAGTTAGCTGACTCAATTAAGTTACATGACATTATTCAGCCTGTTACAGTTACCAAAACATCTGGGGGGAAATTTATTCTTATTTCTGGTGAAAGAAGATGGAGAGCTTCTAAATTGGCTGGATTAAAAGATATTCCTGCATTTGTAAGACAGGCAAATGATGCACAGTTATTGGAATTGGCCTTGCTGGAAAATTTGCAAAGAGAAGACCTGAATGCAATGGAAATTTCTTTGAGTTACAAACGAATGATGGAGGAGCTGGACTATACACAAGAACAAGTAGCAGAAAGAATGGGTAAAGACAGAAGTACAGTTGCCAATTTCATTCGCTTATTAAAATTACCTCCCGATATTCAATTAGCTGTCCGCAACGGTGACATTAGTATGGGCCATGCCAGAGCTTTGATCAATGTAGATACGATTGACAAACAGCTTTATATTTATAAAGAAATAAAAGAAAAAGGTCTTTCTGTACGCCAAACGGAGGCCCTGGTTCGTAATCTGTATAAACAAGGCGGAGCTGTTAAAAAATCTTCAAAAAGTCAATTACCTCCGGCATTTCAACGAATAGAAGATAAATTAGCATCGCATTTCAGTACCCGGGTAAAACTCAGGCACAGCCGTAACGGCAGTGGTCAGATAATTCTTGATTATTATTCGCAAGATGAATTAAATAAGATTCTCCGGCAAATGGATGCACCTCTTGATTGATAAACCTCAAACCCATACGGGGCCTGGAAGATGCTAGACTATTTGATCAGTTTTAAAAAGAAATTTTATCTCCTTGTCATTTTAATTTTGACAGGAACTGCTTTGCTTGCACAAGAAGAAGTTACGAAAGTTACACTAGTAAGCGACACTATTCCTATAGTGGCAAATAAGGCTTCGATGAACAAATATGATTCTGCAACAAAAGCTCACAGCCCTAAAGTAGCAGCAATGCGATCTGCAATATTTCCCGGCCTTGGCCAGATTTACAATAAAAAATACTGGAAGCTTCCAATTGTTTACGGAGCTATGGGAATAAGTGCCGGTGTATTTTTTTATAACCTGGGTCAATATAAAGACACCAGATTTGCCTATCGGGTTAAATATAACATGCGGGTAAACAAAACAGACTCTGCTTTGTACTCCAGTATTAAACCCAACCTTGAACCTTTAAGCGAAGAATCATTGAGATTTTATCGTAATCAATTTCGCCGGGATATAGATTATTCTGCTATCTTTTTTTTGATACTGTGGGGATTAAATGTTGTTGATGCCACAGTTGATGCACATCTTAAAAGCTTTGATGTAAGCCCTGACCTAAGTTTACGATTCAAACCCGGCTATAGTGAATTAGCTAAAACCAATGGTCTCAGTATAGTGCTGCAAATTGGTAAATAATATCATTTGTAATTATGAAGTGTCCAATTTTTTATGGTATAATGCTGATGTAGCAGCCGTTTAGGCCAATCTATCCCGATAGCTAACGGGAGGACTACCTGCCTGCCGGTAGGCAAGTTACGAATGCACAATCGGTATAATCCGTGCCAGTACGGGCATCTCCCTTTTCTTTAATGGTTACATTTGTAACAATAAAACACCAATATGAGAATTGCTTTGATAGGATATGGCAAAATGGGAAAAGCTATTGAAGAAATAGCATTGAAAAAAAGCCATGAGATTGTAATTAAAATTGACCAGCCCAATCTTGATGAATTCACTAAAGAAAATCTTGCTGCTGCAGAAGCAGCTATTGAATTTACCAGTCCGCACAGCGCCTATGAAAATATTAAAAAGTGTATTGACTTCGGGATCCCTGTTGTTAGTGGCTCAACAGGCTGGACAGAAAGGTTGGACGAAATGAAAAAATATTGTGTAGATAATAACGGCACCTTTATTTATTCCAGCAACTATAGCATTGGTGTAAATATCTTCTTTGAATTAAATAAGAAACTGGCATTATTAATGTCGTCGCATGATGACTATGAAGTGATATTGGAAGAAACACATCATACACAGAAAAAAGATGCGCCAAGCGGCACAGCCATTACATTAGCCGAACAGGTAATGGAACAAGTAAAAAGAAAAAATAAATGGGTGAATGAGTTGAGTGACAACCCAACTGATCTTGAGATCATCAGCCAGCGGATTGACCCGGCACCCGGTACACACAGTATAAAATATTCTTCTGCAATTGATAATATTGAGATCATACATACTGCACACAACCGTACCGGCTTTGCATCCGGTGCTGTGCTGGCAGCAGAATTCATAAAAGATAAAAAAGGATTTTTTACAATGAAAGAGGTTTTAAATCTCTAATATTTTGCGAATGAAAAGAGTTTGTCAACTTATAGTATTACTAAGCTGTTGTTTGTTTGCGCAGGCCCAAACAGATAAGGATAGTTTGAGAAAGCTAATACAATCCAACAGGCCATATGAACAACAGATTAATGCGTCCATAAAGCTGGTAGAAAGTTACCTGAACAAAGATTTTGATTCTACCATTATTGAAGGTAATAAGGCATTGAAACTTGCCAGAAAACATACCGACTCCATCAGCGTAGCCGAAATAAAAAGCCAGATTGGTGTTGCCAATTATTTCCGGGGCAAATATGATATTGCAGCAAAAAATTTCATAGAATCTATTATGATTCTGGAATCTGCCAAAGAAAAGAAAAAACTGGCGCCAATTTATAATGAACTGGCAAAGCTTTATCGCAAAACGAGGGATCTTGATAAAGCAATGGAAAATTATAATAAGGCCGGCAACATTTACCAACAACTAAACGATACAGCCGGCATAGCCATGATATTAAATGAATCCGGTGTTGTATTTGAATATAAAGATGATTATACAGAAGCAGTAAACCGCTACACATCCTCCATGAACCTGGCAGAAAAAGCTGGCGATTCACTCAGTGTTTCATACTCATTAAGCAATATTGCCGGTGTATATGTCATTCAAAAAAAATATGACTTGGCAATACAAAATCTGCAACGGGCTTTAAATATCCGGCAGTTGCTCAACGACAGTTTTGCCATTGCATTAAACTACTCCGACCTGGGAGTGGCCATGAGTGGAAAAGGAGATTATAAAAAAGCCATCGAATATCTTACGCTGAGTAATAAAATGGCGGAACGGATAAAATATCCGGAACTGCAATCAAATAACTATAATGAACTTTCTTCCGTAGCACAAAAACAAGGAGATTATCAAAAAGCCTACGAATTCTTTACAAAACGATCTGTACTCAGAGACAGTTTATTTACATTAGAAAAGACCAAACAAATCCAGGACCTGAATTCCCGTTACCAGACATCACAAAAAGAACAACAGATCAATGAACAAAAAAGTAAGATACAATTACAGAATTATTTGTTCATTGGCATTGCAGGTTTAATTCTGTTCTCAGCTTTGCTCATTCACTCCCAATACAGAAGATTGAAATTGAAAAAAGAAAGTCAGTTGCAGACAGAAATAATGAAACAACAGCAACTGGCAGTAAAAGCTGTATTGAAAGCAGAAGAAAACGAACGAGAACGTATTGCCAAAGACCTGCATGATGGGGTAGGCCAGATGATGAGTGCTGCTAAAATGAATTTATCGGCTTTTGAATCAGAAATTAATTTAACCAATCCTGAACAAAAGGAAACTTTTAAAAAGATCATCAATCTGGTAGATGACAGTTGTAAAGAAGTAAGAACCGTGTCGCATATTATGATGCCAAATGCATTATTAAAAAATAATCTGGACAATGCCATCCGTGAGTTTACTAATAAGATAAGTAATAAAACCCTGCAGGTGTCGGTTTATACCGAAGGGTTAGAAGAAAGACTCGATTCCAATGTAGAAACTGTACTTTACCGGATTGTACAAGAATCAGTTCATAATGCCATAAAACATGCCGGTGCTACTAAATTGGATATTTCTCTCATACGGGATAAGGATGGCATCAGCGGCACCATAGAAGATAACGGCAAAGGTTTTGACACTACCAACAAAGAGAACTTTGATGGCATCGGTTTAAAGAACATCACGACCCGAATCGAATTCCTGAACGGATCTGTTGATTTTGACTCCACACCTGGCAAAGGAACACTTATTGCCCTTCATGTACCACTGTAAACACTTTCAGGCCTTAATACCCCATTCACTATTCACCATTCACAATTGACTGTTTAACATTTCCCCAACAATAACCACTCCCACTCCTGCATCCTATTAACGTCAGACTAAAAAAGAATACTGACAAAACCGAATTAATTGTAATTTTCAAACCGGCTGTATATGAAAAATGATAAAATCACCCTTGCCCTTGTAGATGACCACCAAATTGTAATAGATGGACTTACCTCTTTACTGAAAGGTCATGATAAATTTCAATTTGCATTTGCTACCACTAACTCCAGTGAAGTAGTAGGTCTAATGGATGATAACCCTGTAGATGTGCTACTTACAGATGTAATGATGCCCAAACTGCCCGGCAATGAATTAGCCAAACAGGTAAAGGAAAAACATCCCAGTGTAAAAATATTGGCACTCTCCATGAGCGGACAAGGCGACCTGGTGAATGAAATGATTAACGATGCTGATATTTCCGGCTATGTATTAAAAAATATTGGCAAGCAGGAACTGATTACTGCCCTTGAAAAAATTGCAGATGGTGGTATTTATTTCAGCGAAGAAGTGCTGGACGAAATGCAAAGAGCAGGACAACGGAAAAAACAAAATGAAGAAGCACATCTTACCGACCGGGAAAAGCAAATTGTACGATTGATAGAAAAAGAACTCAACAATAAACAAATAGCCGAAACTTTATTCATCTCCGAACGAACAGTTGAAACCCACCGTAAAAATATTTTCCGCAAAACAAATACTAATTCTGTAATTGGTTTGGTGAAGTATGCGTATGAGCATCGGTTGATTT
>JBBSJN010000073.1:0-12304 GCA_038257235.1 Chitinophagales bacterium | reverse complement strand
TTTAATTGTGCTGATAATTGTCAGCTGCAAGTCATATAAAGAACAAGAGAATGAATTAGCTGATACACCATATAGAGGAGCAATAAATGTGAGTGCAGATGAAACATTTAAACCCATTGTTGACGAAATGGTAAAAGTGTATGAGTCGAATAACCGTGATACAAAAATTAAAGTCGATTATAAGCCGGAAGCTGAATGTTTAAATGATTTATTAAATGACAGTGTCCGCATGGTAATTGTTACCCGTAAGTTTTCTGATGATGAACGGCAGTTGATAATTGATTCCTTAGGTGTTGGTCCGAAAAGTATGGTAGTGGCAAGAGATGGTATTGCTGTTATCGTTCATCCATCATCGACTGATACAATATTTACTATGAAGGATATTAAAGATATTCTTACGGGAAAGTTAAAGAATGGCTTAATTCCGGTATTTGACGGTGTAAAAGCAACCAGTACAGTACGTTTTATCATCGATTCAGTACTACGGGGCGATTCATTAACGCCAAAAGCAATGGCAGCCCGTAGCAGCGAAGGTGTTATTGATTTTGTTTCGAAAAATCCGGGAGTGATAGGTTTCATTGGAGTAAGTTGGATTGGAAATCCGGAAGATGAATCGCAATTAAGTTTTTTGAAAAAAGTAAAAGTGGCTAATATTGAAAGCACCGACATGCCAGGATCATATGTAAAGGCTTATCAGGCAAATATTTACTTAAAAAGGTATCCTATGGTACGGGATTTGATTTATATATTAAAGGAAAACCATAGGGGATTGGGAACCGGGTTCGCCAATTTTATGAGCGGAGAGATTGGACAGATAATTTTTAAAAGAGCATATTTGGCACCGGCACAAAAAAATCTTGGAATAAGACCGGTCAGATTAAATGAATAAAAACGAGAGATAGTTATATTTACAAACAATAAAAGAAGAAGAAAATGAAGAAAACCACAATTACATTTTTAGCCGCCTGTTTATTTCTGGTAAGCAGTGTAAAAGCACAATCTGTTCAGGATGGTATAAGCCATCTGAATGCAGGGAGGCCGGAAAGTGCAGTCAGTGTTTTAAAGAAAATACTGGAAGTAAATCCAAATAATGTTGATGCAAATTATTGGCTTGGACAATCCTATTTAGAATTGGATGAAATCGCCGGTTCAAGACTTAAATCTACAAAAGATCTTTACCAAAAAGCTTTGCAAAACAGTGCCAATGCCCCTTTATTAATAATAGGTATGGGTCATGTGGATTTACTGGAAAATAAATCCAGTGAAGCCAGGCAAAAATTTGAGTCTGCTCTCGAAATGACGAAAACAAGAAAGGGATATGACCCAGATATGTTGCTTGCTGTGGGCAGAGCTAATGTTGATGCAAAAGCCGGTGATTATAAATATGCCATTGATAAGTTGGATATGGCTACCGATAAAGGAAAAAATCCCGACATCTATGTTCAATTAGGTGATGCATACAGAAAAGCCGGAAAAGGTGAAGGTGGGGGAGATGCATTTAAAAGTTACAATAAGGCATTGGAAATAGACCCTAATTATGGTCCTGCTTATCTTAGCCTTTCGAAAATATTTGAATCACAAAAGAACTGGAGTTTTGTATTAAAGTATCTTTTAGATGCTGTTACAAGAGATCCAAAATTTTCTGTTGGTTATCATGAATTATTTTATTATTATTTCTACAGGCAAAACTATACTGAAGCAGAAGCTCAATTGGTAAAATATATTGAAAGTAAAAAGCCTGACACTGACATAAGTGATGAATATTTATACGCACAGCTTTGCTGGGCCAGGAAGGACTTTAACTGCGCAATTGCTAAAGGAGAAGCTGTTATCGCATCTTTAGGCGATCTTACAAAACCTAAAGTTTATCGCTTATTGGCAGATGCGGCCCTTCAAAATAGCGATTATCAAAAAGCAAAAAAATACAGCGATTTGTTTTTTGCCAAGAAAAATCCAGATGATATAATTCTGCCGGATTATGAAAATAAAGCTTTGGTTTTAGGTAAAACAAATGCTAGTTCCGAAGAAGTTTATAAAACATATATGGAAGGAACGTCAGTTGACACAACGCTTGATGCTAAACTTGATTTTCTGAAAAAGGGAGCCACTTATTTTAAAGATTCAAAGGATAGGGATTATGAAGCTAAGATGATTCAAAAAGTAATTGATATGCGCACAGAGCCTTTGATCAATGATTATTTTGACTTAACGATAGCCTATTATTTTAAACCAAATTTTGATAAAGCTAGAGAAATTGCTCTGGTAATGATTAACAAATTCCCGGATGAAATTTATGGGTATGAGTGGGCTTATAATAGTGCTGTAGCTATTGCTACAGATACAACAAGGGCAGTAAAACAAGACAGCATTGGGTTTCCTTCTGCGTACAAATTATATGAGTTTACTCTAAAAGATACGGCTAAGTACAAGAAGCAATATCTAAATTCAGTAAGGTTTTTAGCTGCTTACTATATTAACGAAGCTAAGGACAAAGATAAATCATTAGAGTTCTTCCGTAAATGGTTAACAGTAGATCCTGCCAATGCCACTACGATCCAGAGCTATATTGACCAGATTGAAAAAATGCCGGCAACTAAACCGTCACAGAAAGCCGCCGCTTCTAAACCTGCGGCAAAACGACCATAGAACTATTGAAAATTATATAAACTCGGTTTTCTTCTTTTACAACGAAAATCCCTTGCTAAGTTTAGTAAGGGATTTTTCGTTTTTTGTCTCAAATGCCTTAGACAGCTTAATTCATTGATTTTGCGATAACTGTTTCTTTCTTTTACCTTGCTTCGTAAGGTATTTTCATGTGGTAGCCTTATTTTTGCCGATAGAACAATGCTATGATTTACTTTCTACAAAGCAATCTGAATTCTATGGATGCCAGTTCTTACCTGCCGGTAGGGCTTCAGGTATTAATAGCTGTAGGATTAGTAGCTTTTTTAATGATTGTAACCCATTTACTTGGGCCAAAGAGAAAAACTTCAGATAAATTGCAGAATTTTTCGAGTGGTATCGAAACGCATGGTGATGCCCGCCAACCAATGGCTATTAAATACTTCCTGACTGCAATTTTATTTGTGTTATTTGATGTGGAAATTATATTCTTTTATCCTTACGCAGTTAATTTTAAAGGATTAGGTTGGGATGGTTTTTGGGCAGTTTTGATGTTTGTAAGTTTCTTTCTTTGTGGGTTTATATATATAATAAAAAAAGGTGCGTTGAAATGGGAAGAATAAATGTGTGAATGTGCAAATATGTAAATGTGAAAATGAAACTTTATGAGGAGAAAAGTTGTTATAGAATTGGAATTTCCACATTGTCAAATTTTTAATTTGTAATTATGGCAAGGCCTGTATCATATAATTTAAAGAATAAGCCGCTGGAGGCAGATATCAGCATGGCCGATATGCCTGAAGGCAGCATGGGCGAAGGGTTTTTTGCTACCAAACTCAATAATGTGATTGGCCTGGCAAGAAAGAACTCCATTTGGCCACTTCCGTTTGCAACTTCTTGCTGTGGTATTGAATTTATGGCCACGATGGGTTCTCATTACGATTTAGGTCGTTTTGGCGCCGAAAGGGTTGGTTTTTCACCCCGTCAGTGTGATTTGCTGATGGTAATGGGAACAATTGCAAAAAAAATGGGGCCGGTTGTAAAACAGGTTTATCTGCAAATGGCTGAACCTCGTTGGGTAATAGCTGTAGGTGCATGTGCAAGCAGCGGAGGTATTTTTGATACATACAGTGTACTGCAAGGAATTGACCAGGTAGTGCCTGTTGATGTATATGTGCCGGGTTGCCCGCCAAGGCCCGAAGCGATTATTGATGGAGTGTTGAGAATTCAGGATCTGATTGGTAAAGAAAGTTTGAGAAGAAGAAATGGAGAACAATACAAAGGATTATTAAATAGTTATGGAATACAATAAATTCCCCTGTCCACCTAAAGGGTGACTTAGGTTTGATGAGTATAACTGATTTGAAAAATAATTTTAAAAAAAAATAAATTCCGATAATGTGATTTTCAATATCGGTTTCTAAAAGCCCCTTTAGGGGTTTGGGGTATGGCATTAACGAACGAAACAATACAACAAAGATTAAAAGAAAAGTTTCCTGATGAAGTTTCAGGATTCGAAGAGACGTATGGAATGCTCACTTTTCAGGCACCAAAAGAATTGAATCTGAAGGTGCTTAATTTTTTATATGATGATGAGGAATTAAAATTCAGGTTCTTGACCACACTTTGTGCGGTTCATTACCCTCAGAATAAAGAAAGGGAACTCGCTATTGTTTATCATTTGCACAATCTGGAGGATAATGTCCGTATAAGATTTAAAGTTTTTACAGATATCAACCAGCCTGATATTTATACGGCAACAGGATTATTTTCTGCAGCCAATTGGTTAGAAAGAGAAACCTATGATTTTTACGGGGTAAACTTTGTAGGTCATCCAAAGCTGAAGCGTATTTTGAATGTAGACGAAATGGATTACTTCCCGATGCGGAAAGAATTTCCATTGGAGGATCAGAGCAGGATTGATAAAGACGATGAAATGTTTGGAAGATAGACGGCCTCCCTGCCCTCCAAAGGAGGGTTCTCGGAGTCTGATAATTTGAATTTTTATTTTTGCCCTGTAGGGGCTGAATATTGGTAGCTGTGAAAATGAAAAATGTGTTAGAACCCCGTAGGGGTTCAATCTGAAGTAGTAGAAAATAGGGAAAATTAGAAATAGATAACCGTGATGACAAAATGTGTTGATTTGAAAATTAAATAATGAAAACATTTTGAAAAAAATATGGTTTGTGGATTGAAGTGACAGTTTTGTTTTTAGGTCTCGTACTTATGGTCTATTATAAAGTTTGGGAAGAAGAGCAATTTAAATTATTATTAAGATGGCTTCAATTTGGGTTGTTCTTGTTTTATTTCATTGACAGAGTATTAAAAATTAAAAGCAGGTTACAAAAAGCTGAATAGAATTACAGAACCCTGAAGAGTGCGACGCCCGTCCGAACGGATCATCCGGGCGGGCAACAGACCCTGCCCGACTACAATATTTATTAATTATATGGTCAGGCGGGGATGATAGTAACATTACAGTTGGGTAAATAATAAACATTAAAAATTGAGGAGATTGCTTCGGCTTCGCCTCGCAAAGCAATGTCAGAACAACATATAAAATTACCGGAAGGCTCGATTGAAAAAACGACGACCACACTTAACCTGGGGCCTACACACCCGGCTACGCATGGCGTAATGCAGAATATCCTTGAGTTAGATGGAGAACGAATTGTTTCTACAGAACAAACTATTGGTTATATACACCGGGCATTTGAAAAAATTGCTGAACGCCGGCCGCTCTACCAGATCACTACATTGACGGACAGGATGAATTACTGCTCATCACCTATCAATAACATGGGATGGCATCTTACTTGCGAAAAATTGTTGGGAGTAAAAACACCGAAGAGGGTTGATTATCTCCGGGTAATTATTATGGAGTTGGCCAGAATTTCAGATCATTTGATTTGCAATTCCATTGTAGGTGTGGATGCCGGTGCGTACACAGGTTTCTTATATGTAATGCAATACCGTGAGTTGATCTATGAAATATATGAAGAGGTTTGCGGTGCAAGATTAACGACCAACATGGGCCGCATTGGTGGATTTGAAAGAAATTTTAATGATATCGCATTTCAAAAGATTGAAAAATTTTTAGCTGAATATCCAAAAGTGCTGAAAGAATTTGAAAACCTGTTTCAACGTAACAGGATATTTATGGACAGAACAAAAAATACAGGAGCCATCAGTGCAGAAAGAGCTTTGAATTATGGATTTACTGGTCCGAATCTTCGTGCTGCCGGAGTTGATTATGATGTAAGAATACATTCTCCATATAGTAGTTATGAAGATTTTCAATTCAATATTCCTGTAGGTACTACCGGCGATAATTATGATCGGTGGCTGGTTCGTGGAAAAGAAATGTGGGAGAGCCTGAGTATTATTGAGCAAGCATATCAGAAGGTGCAGGAATTTAAAGGAACGGAAGCAGATGTTTTTCATGCGGATGTACCGGAATATTATCTGCCCGAAAAAGCAGATGTGTACACCAAGATGGAAGCACTGATCTATCATTTTAAAATAGTAATGGGAGAAGTAGAAATGCCGGTAGGTGAAGTGTACCAGGCGGTGGAAGGCGGCAATGGGGAATTGGGATTTTATCTGATAAGTGATGGCGGACGGACACCATACCGGTTGCATTTCCGCAGACCTTGTTTTATTTATTACCAGGCTTTTGAAGAACTGGTAAAGGGTGGTATGTTGAGTGATGCGATCATAACAATGAGTAGTTTGAACCTGATTGCCGGAGAAATGGATTCTTAAATTAAGTAAGGAAAGATTTTTAAATGAAATTTTCTGACGATAAATTAAAAGAAGTAGAACGGATAATTAATTTTTATCCGGAAGGGAAACAAAAGAGTGCTGTTATTCCTGTGTTGCATTTGGCGCAGCAGGAGTTTGGCGGCTGGTTAAGCTCCGATACGATGGACTATGTAGCTTCCTTACTCCAACTGGAACCAATTGAAGTATATGAAGTAGCTACTTTCTATAGCATGTATAACTTGAAACCTGTTGGCAAGTATATGTTTGAAGTTTGCCAGACCGGTCCATGTATGATTAATGGAAGTGATGACATCGTTAAATACATCTATGACAAACTGGGCATAAAACCCGGAGAAACTTCTGAAGATGGAATGTTTACGTTGAAAACAGTTGAGTGCCTGGGAGCTTGTGGTTATGCACCGATGATGCAAATGGGAAAAAATTATAGAGAACTTTTGACAAAAGAGAAAATAGATGCGATAATTATTGAATGCAGAAATAATGCTGCAGCTAAAAACTAAAGTTTGAAGAAATTAATCGTTATAGTTCTTTTAATTCAAGTTGTTTTTGCAAATGCACAACTTGTCCAGCAAGGGCGGCAAACGGATGAAGCAAAGCTGACAACAACAATAAAAGAGTTTCATCAGGCATTGGTTAAAAAGAATACTGTTTCTGTTAACCAGCAAACGGATAAGGCGCTGAGTTACGGACATAGCAACGGCTGGGTAGAAACAAAAACAGAAATGATAAAAAACCTGGAAACAGGATATTTGAATTATAGCAGTTACAAAGAAGATAGTTTGCAGATAACCCTGAATGGCAACATGGCGAATGCAAGATTTATAGCAGATATAGATGTTGCATTGAACGGAAATGTCGGAAGCTATCATTTAAAAGTGCTGGAAGTGTGGGTGAAAAAAGGAAACAGGTGGTTGTTATTTGCGAGGCAGGCGGTGAAATAATGCCCCATTTATTTAAAGGGAGAAAAGGAACTATTGATGTATTTGAATTTATTTTTTGCGTAATGAAATTATTATAGGAAAATTATTAAAATCCCACTTTAGGGGATAGGGGCATATGGCAAGAAAATTATTATTAGACAAAGCACACATTGAAAACATCAGACTCTATGATGTGTACCGCCGTGAAGGTGGTTACAGAAGTGTGGAGAAAGCATTGAAGACAATGAGTAGTGATGCGGTAACAGAAGAAGTAAAGAAAAGCGGACTTCGTGGCCGTGGCGGTGCAGGATTTCCTACCGGAATGAAATGGGGGTTTCTTGCCAAACCCGAAGGTGTTCCCCGTTATCTGGTGGTAAATGCTGATGAATCAGAACCCGGAACTTTTAAGGACAGATATTTAATGGAATTCATCCCGCATTTGTTGATTGAAGGAATGATTACTTCTTCTTTTGCCTTGGGTGCAAGCCGTTCTTACATCTACATCCGTGGTGAATATGCCTGGATCGTTGACATATTAGAGCAAGCAATTCAGGAAGCCAAGAATAATGGGTTTCTTGGAAAAAATATTTTAGGAACCGGCTACGATCTGGAAATTTATGTACAACGTGGAGCCGGTGCTTATATCTGTGGTGAAGAAACTGCACTGCTGGAATCATTGGAAGGTAAAAGAGGCAATCCAAGAATTAAGCCTCCATTTCCTGCAGTGAAAGGTTTGTGGGATTGCCCAACGGTGGTGAACAATGTAGAAACTATTGCAGCCGTTGTGCCAATCATTAATGAAGGTGGCGATGAGTATGCAAAGATTGGTGTAGGTAAATCAACAGGAACAAAATTAATTTCTGCCTGCGGCAATATTAAGAACCAGGGTGTTTATGAAATTGATATGACCATTTCTGTAGAAGAATTTATTTACAGCGATGAATATTGCGGAGGTATTGCAAACGGAAGAAAATTAAAAGCTTGTATTCCCGGTGGTTCATCTGTTCCGATTTTACCTGCTAATCTTTTATTGAAAACAGCCAAAGGCGAACAAAGAATAATGAATTATGAAAGCCTTGCTGATGGAGGATTTCAGTCTGGATCAATGATGGGTTCCGGTGGTTTTATTGTTTTAGATGATACACAATGTGTAGTAAAACATACGTATACATTAGCAAGATTCTATCGTCATGAAAGCTGCGGACAATGTTCGCCTTGCAGGGAAGGAACAGGCTGGATGGAAAAAATATTATTGAAGATAGATAGCGGAAAAGGAGTGATGAGTGATATTGATTTGTTGTGGGATATTCAACGGAAAATAGAAGGCAATACAATTTGTCCGTTGGGTGATGCAGCGGCATGGCCTGTGGCAGCAGCAATTCGTCATTTTAGAGATGAGTTTGAATGGCATGTAAATAATCCTGAAGATTGTTTGCGCAAGAATTATGGTTTGGCAGGATATGCCGATAAAATTAAAGTTCCGGTTTTAAGTAATGAATAAGATTATAACACTGATACTTTTTTGCTTGATTGGGGAAACTGGCTTTTCGCAAAATGCAGCTCCGTATGCAAATACAGATAAAGGACAGGTATATATATTATGGGGATGGAACAGGGCTTATTACACTAAAAGTAATATAAGCTTTAAAGGCGATGATTATGATTTCGAATTAGCGAAAGTAAAAGCACATGACAGGCCAACTGCTTTTAGCTATTATAATTATTTAAAAATAGACAGGATTACCATTCCGCAGACAAATTTCAGAATCGGTTACTTTATAAAGAAGGATGTAGCACTCACCTTTGGTTTTGACCATATGAAATATGTAATGGACCAGAACCAGGTGGTGAAAATGACAGGTACTATTGATCGTAATGGTTCATATAAGGGTACTTATAATGGCGATAAAGTATTGACAGAAGATTTCTTAACCTTTGAACATACTGATGGATTAAACTATATAAATTTCGAAGCGGAGAAGTACCTGAAGATTTATCAGAGTGAGAATAATAAATTTATTGTACAAGGATTAGCTGGCGCCGGTGTGGGATTTATGATGCCGAGAACAGATGCAAAGTTGCTAGATTACGAGAGAAACGATGAGTTTCATGTTGCCGGGTTTGGATTGAGCAGTAAAATAGGATTACAGTTTACATTTTTTAAGCATTTGGTTATAAAGTTTGAAAATAAATATGGCTATATCAATATGCCTGATATTAATTTGCACAAAAAAGGAATAAATGGAACAGCAAAACAGGCATTCTTTTTTACTGCATTGGATGGCATGATTGGCGGAAGTTTTTCCCTCAATGGAAAAAGAAAAAAAGTAAAAGTAATTAACAGGTAATAATGGCTGACGAAGTAAAAAAAGAAACACCTGCAAATTTTAAAGTTACTATCGACAATATAACTGTCGAAGTGGCGCAGGGTACTACCATACTAAATGCTGCAAGGCAGATAGGTGGTGATGTTACACCACCTGCTATGTGCTACTATAGCAAGCTGGAAGGCAGTGGTGGTAAATGTCGTACCTGTTTAGTAGAAGTTGCTCAAGGATCTGAAAAAGATCCAAGGCCGATGCCTAAATTGATGGCAAGTTGCCGCACTTCAGTAATGAATGGCATGGTGGTAAAAAATATTACCAGCGAAAGAGTACTGGAGGCAAGGAATGGAGTAGTTGAATTCTTATTAATAAATCATCCACTGGATTGCCCGATATGTGACCAGGCAGGCGAATGTCATTTGCAGGATTTGAGTTATGAACATGGAAAAGAAGGAACCCGTTACGAATTTAAAAGAAGAACTTTCGAGAAAGAAGATATTGGTCCATACATACAGCTACACATGACAAGGTGTATACTTTGTTATCGTTGTGTGTATGTTGCAGATCAATTAACTGACAACAGAGTGCATGGTATTTTGGACAGAGGTGATCATGCAGAAATATCAACTTATATTTCAAAAGCAGTTGATAATGACTTTAGCGGCAACATGATTGATGTTTGCCCCGTTGGTGCATTAACAGATAGAACTTTCCGGTTTAAAAACAGGGTTTGGTTTACAAAACCTGTAGATGCTCATCGGGATTGTTCCACATGTTGCGGAAAAGTAACATTGTGGAATCGTGGAGATGAAGTGATGAGAGTTACGGCCAGAAAAGATGAATGGGGCGAAGTCCAGAGTTATGTGGGCAAACCGGGTTGGATATGCAATACTTGTCGTTTTGATAAAAAGAAAACAACAGATTGGATTATTGAGGGTGTAACGAATATTAGTCGCCATTCAGTAATAGCACAAAACAAGTACAAAGGACTGGTGATGCCAAAAGAAACGATTACAGATGTAATGGGAGGCAGAGATCCGAAGTTGCTGATGGATATACATGATGTAAGTGGTGTTAATGATCCTTCTGTTGATTTAAGTTTGATTGAGGGACCGGCAACTAGTAAAACATTTACCCCTACCTCTAAAGGAGAATAAAGGGGAATAAAGGGGAATAAAGGGGAATGATTTTGAGAAAAAGCTTTAGATAATAAAGAAGATTTAAAAGTAAGAGTAATTTTTTTTTAATAGTAAAATAAAAGTCCCTTTAGGGATTTAGGGTAATATGTATTTACTGTCGATAGACTTATGGTTGATTCTTGAGAAAGCATTATTGATTGGCGGTATTGTCGGCCTATCCTTCTTTATTGCTATGTACACTACCTATGCTGAAAGAAAAGTAGCAGGTTGGTTACAAGATCGTCATGGACCTAACAGAGCAGGGCCTTTTGGAATTTTTCAACCATTGGCTGATGGCGGTAAGCTTTTTTTCAAGGAGGAAATTATTCCATTAGCATCTAATAAATTTTTATTTGTGCTTGGTCCGGCTATGGCAATGATTACGGCGTTGGTTGCCAGCACTGTTATTCCCTGGGCGGCACCGTTTGTTACTAAAGGAGGAAATGTAATTCCATTACAAGTGGCAGATGTTGATATGGGAATTTTATTGGTGTTCAGTATTGTAAGTGTAGGAGTGTACGGAATTATGATTGGCGGATGGGCATCTAATAATAAATTTTCTTTGATAGCGGCTATTCGAGGTGCTTCGCAAATGGTATCGTATGAGTTACCGATGGGCATGGCACTGATTGCTGTTTTATTTATGACTGGTTCGTTAAAGATGAGTGAGATAGTATCTGTGCAAATACAAAACGGCTGGAATGTAATTTACCAACCACTTGGCTTTATTATTTTCTTTATTTGTGCATTGGCAGAGTGTAACAGAACCCCATTTGATTTACCGGAAGCGGAGAATGAATTGAACTTTGGTTATCACCAGGAATATTCTTCTATGAAGTTGGGGTTTTATCTGTTTGCTGAATATATCAATATGTTTATCAGCAGTGCGATAATGGCAACAGTTTTCTTAGGTGGTTATGATATCCCATTTGTGAATGAAGCATCCTGGGGATTAAGTTCTTTCTGGATGACGGCAATAAGTTTTGGCGTATTAATGTCAAAAATATTTTTCTTCCTGTTTGTATTCATCTGGATTCGGTGGACGATTCCTCGTTTCCGGTTTGATCAACTGATGGATCTGGGATGGAAAAAATTAATACCATTGGCATTAATAAATATGATTATTACAGCGGCAGTGATGTTGTGGTTGAATAAATAACCCCCTGTCCCCCTAAAGGGGAGACTTAGGTTAGAGAGGCTTCTGTATTTGGTTAGTTCTTTAAAGTAAAGATGTTATTACCCTAAAGGGATACTATGTTGTTAGACCCCGATGAAATCCAGAGAAACGAAAACGAAGAATGTATTTTAACTCCGTAGGAGTAAAACATTTATAGCTCCGGGTTTTAACCCGGAGATGAAAACGAAGAATGTATAGAACCCCGTAGAGCTTGTCCCGATTTTTCGGGAGGTGAATTTTTTTGATGAATTGAATTACAACAGTACAAGAGTGCACCGGTCAAGCCCGGCGTAAACT
>JBBSJN010000072.1:0-12373 GCA_038257235.1 Chitinophagales bacterium | reverse complement strand
CCATTTTTTGCCTTTTGCCTTACTACTTCTTCATAATCGCTTCTATCTCTTCCACCGTTATCGGAATATTCTTCATCAAGTCTTTATTTCCAGTTTTTGTAATCCAAAGATTATTTTCAATCCGCACACCCATTTTTTCTTCTTCAATGTAAATACCAGGTTCTACCGTAAATACCATTCCGGCTTTAATCGGTTCTGTTCTTGTGCCCAGATCATGCACATCAACTCCCAAATGATGCGAAATGCCATGGTATAAATATTTTCTGTAAGCCCTATTCTCCGGGTCTTCGTTTTTCACATCTGTTTTTTTTAACAACCCGATCTTTAAAAATTGCTGTGTAGCTTCTTCGCCAACCTTATCAGTATAATCAACAATGCTGATTCCTGGTTTTAAAATGCTCTTGGCAAAATCATGCAAATGCAGGCAGGCATTATAAACTGTCTTTTGTCTTCTGCCGAACTTTCCGCTTACAGGAATTGTTCTTGAAAGATCAGCACAATATCCGCCATACTCGGCACCGAAATCCATTAATATCAGTTCGCCATCTTTACATGCTGCATTGTTACTTACATAATGCAATGTTCTTGCCCTGTCGCCGCTGGCAATAATGCTTCCATAAGCCGGGCCGGTTGCTCTTTGGCTAAGGAATGAATGAAATATCTCTGCTTCAATTTCATACTCCATCACACCCGGTTTAACGAATTGCAATATTCTTCGGAATGTATTATCCGTAATATCAACAGCTTGCTGCATTACTTCCACTTCCTGGGCTGTTTTTATAGCCCTCATATCTTTCAAGATTTTTGCAGCTCTTACATAATTGTGCAGCGGATAGCGTCTTCTCATTTCATCAATAAAGCGATACTCTCTTGTTCGCAGAAGATTTGCTTTACGGTCGTTTTCATTGCTATCGAGATAAATATTATCTGCAAGGTGAATCCAGGGTTGTAATAACCCTTCCAAACTATCAAGCCATACAATTGTTTTTATACCGCTTATTCCCTGTGCTTCATTCATCCGCAATCTTTTTCCATCCCATTTTTCTTTCAGCTCATTGGGACGAACCAATACCAGCACTTCACGGTATTTGGGATCGGGATTATCCGGAAACAAAATAACCATACTGTCTTCTTGTGATACTCCACTAAGCCAGAACAGATCGCTGTTTTGTTTGAAATTATAAATAGCATCACCGTTGCTCGATACTTCATCATTACTCACAAAAATGGCAATGGAGTTTTTTTGCATTTTGCTGATAAACCGCTCACGGTTTTTAATAAAAATCTCAGGGTTTAATGGCAAGTATTTCATATTTACAAGGTTTTTAATAATGAAAAATATGGTTGGCTTTGAATCGGTTAATCCGACTAAAGATAACAAGCAAATAAAACTTCTAAATATCTTTCATCACAAAGCAAGACAAATAATCAATTATTGATAAAATATTAAAGAATATTATCCTTCTTTTAAAAGCTTTTAAAAATCTAAATACAGAATGAACAGGATACTAAGAATTATTTGAAAATTTTGCACAAAACTAATGTGTACCGCTAACACTTGTTTGTTTTAAAAGATTTTACTCACTTACCTTTGTGCCCTCATCAAATTGCAATTGCCTATATGTCTGCCCCAATCTTTGCTATTCCTGTGAAGACACTCCTGAATTTAGGACTAAAAAACACAGAATCAATTCATTATCAATTATCTCCAGAAGATCTTATAGAAGATTCTTTAAGAATTGGCGAAGGTGTTCTGAATGATACAGGTGCTTTGGTAATAAAAACTGGTGAATTTACCGGCCGTTCTCCAAAAGATAAGTTCATTGTTAAAGATGAACAAACTACCGATTCTGTTCACTGGAATGATTTTAATATTCCAATTGAACCAAAGTATTTCGACATAATCTATAAAAAGAGTTTGGAATACCTGGAAAATGTAAATGAATTCTGGGTGAGAGATTGTGTGGCTTGTGCTGATCCAAGGTATAAGTTAAAGGTTCGTGTAATCAACGAAAAACCATGGAATAATCTTTTTGCATACAATATGTTTCTTCGTCCGAAGGAAGAAGAATTGGAAAACTTTAAACCCGACTGGCATGTATTTTCATTACCAGGATTAAAGTTAGATCCGAAAGAATGCGGAACCCGCCAATCCAATGCAGCAATTGTTTCTTTCAAACATAAAATGATTTTGATTGCAGGCACAGGGTATACCGGGGAGATTAAAAAAGGAATTTTTACTATACTCAATTATATTCTTCCCCATGAGAAAGATGTACTGAGTATGCATTGCAGTGCCAATATGGGAGATGATGGCGATACAGCTATTTTCTTCGGATTAAGTGGAACGGGAAAAACTACTTTAAGCGCAGATCCTAATCGTAAACTAATTGGTGATGATGAACATGCATGGACGTCGGATAATATTTTCAACTTTGAAGGTGGCTGTTATGCAAAAACAATTAACCTGACAGAAGAGAAAGAACCGGAAATATTTAATGCTATCAGACCGGGAGCCTTAGTAGAAAATGTTACTTTTTTCGAAGGCACCAATAAAATAAATTTTGATGATGCTTCTATTACTGAGAACACAAGGGTATCTTATCCTTTGGATTTTATCAGTAATGCACAAGAACCTTCGATTGGTGGTTTACCTAAAAATATTTTCTTTCTTACTTGTGATGCATTTGGTGTGTTGCCTCCGGTTTCCAGGTTAACACCCGGCCAGGCTATGTACCAATTCATTTCCGGCTACACCGCCAAAGTAGCAGGTACAGAACTTGGTGTTACAGAGCCCAAACCAACTTTTAGTGCTTGTTTCGGCGCTCCATTTCTTCCTTTACATCCGGGTAAATATGCCAGGATGCTGGGCGAAAAAATGCAGGCACACAAAGTAAATGTGTGGATGATCAACACCGGCTGGACTGGTGGTCCTTACGGTACCGGCAGCAGAATGAAGCTGAAATATACCAGGGCTATGATAACTGCTGCGCTGGAAGGAAAACTAAATAATGTTGAATTTGAAGCTGACCCGATATTTGGTTTTGCCATTCCTAAAGAATGCCCGGATGTGCCAACTGAAGTTTTAAACCCTGTAAATACATGGACAGACAAAACAGCCTTCAAAGAGAAATCAAAGTACCTGGCTGGATTGTTTGTAAAGAATTTTGATAAATACGCTGACGGAGTTAGCGAAGAGGTGTTGGCAGCTGCCCCAAAAGCATAAAATATAAAACCAGTACGGTTTTTAAAGTCATCCCCATTTTGTTTCTGCAAAATGGGATTTTTCTTTTTTTTAACTACCTGTTATGCAGCTAATAAAATTTTTAACCCGACTTTGCGTTTATAAGTCATGAAAATCAAAAACATCCATTTCTTCATTTGTTTACTACTTCTTTCATCCTCACTTTTTGCGCAAAAGGATAATGAGGAGATGATAAAATGGGATGGCAATAAAAGACTTAACTGGTCAGATTATAAAGGAAAGCCAGACCGTAGTAGTGATGCTGCTGCTTCTACATCCACTTATCTTGTGATTGATTATAATATTATGCAGAAAACAATGAATTATAAAATTCAGTCATTGTTTTCCAGAACCCGGTCCTGGGGATTGTATAAAACAGATTACATTCTCGGTCATGAACAAGGCCATTTTGATATAGCAGAAATTTTTGCCCGTAAGCTGCATAAAAAAATGAGTGAATACAAGTTTGACAAGCGAACCTATCAGAAAAGCCTGGGCAAGATTTACGATGAAATTGTAGAAGAGAAAACGGAAATGCAGAATGACTATGACAAAGAAACCAGGCATAGCATCAATAAAGAGAAACAAGCACAATGGCTGTTGAAAATTGAAAAGTTGTTGGAGGAGTACGAGGATTATGCTGATTACTAAAACAAGCCATACAACTCCGCATCAACCTTCTGAATGATTTCGCCAAAATCTTCATCTTTTTCAGCAAACTTGTTTTTATCAACATCAATAATCAGCAGTTTACCTTCTTTGTAGCTACCAATCCATTTGTTATAATATTCGTTTAGCTTTTTGAGATAATCCAGACGAATATTTTCTTCATACTCTCTGCCTCTTTTTTGAATTTGCCCAACCAATGTTGGTACCGATGCATTCAGGTATATTAAAAGATCGGGTGGCTGGACCAATGTTTTTAATGTCTGAAAAAACTGGTAGTAATTATCAAAATCCCTTTTGCTCATCAACCCCATTTCATGCAGGTTGGGAGCAAAGATGTTCGCATCTTCATAAATCGTTCGGTCTTGTATAACCGTTTCAGTTCCTTTCTGTATTTCTACCAGTTGGCGTAGACGACTATTCAAAAAGAAAACCTGCAGCTTAAAACTCCAGCGGGGCATATCCTCATAAAAATCCATTAGGTAAGGATTATGATCTACATCCTCAAAGTTGGGAATCCATTTGTAATGCTTACTCAGCATTTCAGTTAAGGTCGTTTTTCCGGCTCCGATGTTGCCTGCAATTGCAATGTGTTTTGGTTTTTTAGATTTTGCCATTTTAATTCAGGGTATTTCATACAGCTCAGCCGTATCGTTTTCTGTTGTTTTACTTTTTTTTCATTGCTATCAAAAAACAAATTAAGGCGATTGGCAAAGGAACCCACCAATAATCCCGCAGCTCTGATAAGTGAGATGAATTGCCTCCCACTATACGCATTGTCCATGCGCCTGCAAGTGCTAGAAACCCTATAACAATCAGAATGTTTTTATTCATCGAAGTTGGTTTTGGTATAAAAAATATATTTATTTAAAAGTAATGTAATTTATCATACCGGGATAGCTTGCTTAAAAATAATTAAGCCCAATGGAAGAACGTACCAATTCCATAGTGGCTTTGGCACTTTTCCGTGCCTTTTCAGCTCCTTTTTCCATCACTTCTTTTAGGTATTGTTCATTATTACGGATGGCATCAGCTTTTTCCCGAATGGGTGCAATGAAATTGACCATATCCTCACCTAACTGCTTTTTCAAATCTCCGTAGCGGATTGAACATTTATTGTAATCTTCTTCAAACTTTTTAATTACATCGTCTGCACTTACCAGTTTCATCAACGAAAAAATATTATCAATATAATCCGGTTTTGGAGTATTGGGTTCCGTAGGGCCACTATCTGTTTTTGCTTTCATCACTTTTTTTCTGATCAGATCATCATCATCAGACAAATAAAGTGTAGCATATTGATTTTCACTCTTACTCATTTTTCCTGCGCCATCAAGGCTGGGAACTTTTACCAATGCATCACCATAATTAAATGCATGTGGTTCCGGAAACACATCGCCATAGCGATGATTAAAACGGTTAGCAAAATTGCGGGCCATTTCCAGATGCTGCTCCTGGTCTTTTCCAACTGGCACATAAGATGCTCTGTGTAAAATTATATCTGCTGTTTGCAAAACAGGATAAGTTAGCAAACCTGCATTAACATTATTTTCATGCTGCCTTACTTTTTCTTTAAACGTTACTGTTTTTTCCAGCTCACCAATGTAGGCCAGCATATTCAGATAGAGATAAAGTTCTGATGTTTCGTAAACATGACTCTGGCAATAGAGTGCTGCTTTATCAGGGTCTAATCCACAGGCAATATTTTCCGATAAAACCCTATGTACGTTTGTTTTTAATTCCTTCGTATCCGGATGTGTAGTCAGTGAATGTAAATCAGCTACCATAAAATAGCACTCAAACTCATTTTGTAACCGTATATAATTTTTTACGGCACCAAAATAATTTCCAAGGTGTAAAAATCCGGTAGGCCGGATGCCACTCATTACTATCTTTTTGTTCTGTTCCATGAGGCGGCGAAGATAAGAAAAGGAGGACGGAGAACTGAAGTAGGATGTCTGAAGTCAGAAGATACGCTACAGATGAAGACCCCTCCTACTTCTTTCTTCTGACTTCCAGCTTCTGACTTCTGACTATCTTTGCCCGATGGAAGTGAACGATGCAATGGTAGAAAAACTGGCTCACCTTTCCAGGTTACAATTTAATGAAACAGAGAAGGCTGAAATCAAAAATGATTTGCAGCGGATGATTGCTTTTGTTGAAAAACTCAATGAATTGGACTTGGATGGTGTTGAACCGCTCCTTCACATGAGTAACGAAGTAAATGTGCTGCGGGATGATGTGGTAAAAGGTTCGGTGAGCAGAGAAGAAGCCTTAAAGAATGCGCCGCTACACGATGAGCAATTTTTTAAAGTCCCAAAAGTGATAAAAAAATAAGATGGCAGCAGGAATTATTCATTTGGAAAATATTCAGAAAAGTTACTACATGGGTAAGCAGGAATTGAAAGTGTTGAAAGGCATTTCACTGGATATTTTTAAAAATGAATACGTCGCTTTGATGGGACCATCTGGTTCTGGCAAAAGCACTTTGATGAATATAATAGGCTGTCTGGATACACCAACAGGTGGAAAATATATTTTAAATGAAAAAGATGTCAGCGAAATGGAAGATAACTCGCTGGCAGAAGTAAGGAATACCGAGATCGGATTTGTGTTTCAGCAATTTAATTTATTGCCAAGATTAACAGCTTTAGAAAATGTGGCTTTACCATTAGTATATGCCGGCATAAGCAGGAAACCTCGAAATGAAAAAGCATTACATGTGCTGGACATGGTAGGCCTTTCCGACAGATCGCATCATAAACCCAATGAATTATCCGGAGGCCAATGCCAACGGGTAGCTATTGCAAGGGCATTGGTAAATGATCCTGCAATCATCCTGGGCGATGAGCCAACCGGTAATCTTGATTCCGTTACATCGCATGAGATCATGGATATTTTTGAAGATATACATAGCAGAGGCAATACCGTCATTCTTGTTACACATGAAGAAGATATTGCCAATCATGCACACCGGGTTATAAGACTTCTTGATGGAATAATAGAAAGTGATAAAAAGAATAACAAAGTTATTGTAGGATAAATTGAAAGCATCGTTTAAAAACTTCTCCAATGGCAATGAAAATTTATACAAAAACAGGGGATAAAGGAACCACCTCATTGATAGGCGGAACAAAAGTTCCTAAATCACATCTTCGTATAGAAGCTTATGGCACTGTTGATGAATTAAATTCATGGATTGGTCTTGTCGGCGATCAGATCAAAATCAAACAAGAAAAAGAAATCTTACAAGAAGTGCAGGACAGGCTATTCACCATTGGTTCATCATTGGCCTGCGATCCAAAGAAAGAACCAAAACTTAAAATACCGGATCTGGTAGAACTGGATATTATTTTTCTTGAGAGAGAGATCGACAAGATGAATAAGAAGCTTCCTATAATGAAAACATTTATCATTCCAGGGGGTCATCCTGTAGTTTCATCTGCACATATTGCCCGTTGTGTTTGCCGCAGGGCAGAAAGATTAATTGTTGCATTGGATCAAAGCAAAATGTTTGTAGACCCATTGGTATTAAAATACCTGAACCGGTTAAGCGATTACCTGTTTGTTTTAGCAAGATATATTGCTAAAAACCTGAAAGTGAAAGAAATTCCCTGGAGACCGAGGGTTTAGACTTTTAATAATCACATAATTACCTTATTTTACTTGTAATTCTGAACTCAGGCAACGACCTCACTACTTAAACGTCATTTTTACGATCTATTATTTCTGATATTCTAAACTTGTTACATGAAGTTTTTCAGCTTTTTAGTGCTATCTTTTTTTGCATTATATATAACAGGATGCGAACCTGCTCCTGTTGATCCACCACCTGATCCGGGACCAATTGTACTCCGTGATACAACAATCAAGGACATTCCTTACGGTGCCAATAACAGTCAAAAATTTGATCTTGGATTACCTGCAAACAGAACTGCTGCCACACAGTTAGTTGTTGTAGTACATGGTGGCGGATGGGCGACAGGAGATAAAAATGAATTAAGCTGGTTATTAAATGGATTAAAGCAAAGGGGTTTTGCTGTTGCTAATATTAACTACCGGCTTACCTTAAACCAATCCGATAATTACAAAATGCAGATAGACGATGTGGACAGTGCGGTGCAGAATGTTTTGAGGCTTGCATTACTCCATAAATTCAATGGACAAAAATTATATATTGTAGGGCATAGTGCCGGAGGGCATCTTGCATTGAGTTATGCTTATACCAGGAATACTTCAGGAAAAGTAAAAGCAGTAGGTTCATTAGCAGGTCCTGCCAACCTGTTTAGTATGTCCTATTATAATTTCAATATTTACAATTCTATATTGCAACCCTATCTCGGTGTGCCGTTGTTTCCTTCATCGTCAGCCGCCACCCAACGATACCAGGATTGCAGTCCTTATTATCAAGCCACAGCTTCTGCTCCGCCTACTATTTTCTTTCATGGAGAATTAGACCCTGTAGTTTATACAGACCAAAGTACCGGCATGTATGCTAAACTGGGAAACTTAGGTGTTGCAAGGAAAATTATTATGTATACACTTACATTTCACGACTGGTGGACTGATGGCACAAAAACAGCTAATACAATGGATGAAATGAAATCTTGGTTTAATGCTTATCCATAAAACAGCTTAAACAATTTTTCCATCCTTCATGTGAAGCACCCTATCGCTAAGTTGTGCCAATTCCTCATTGTGTGTAACTATCAAAAAGGTCTGATTAAATTTCTCCCTTAAATCGAAAAAAAGTTGGTGTAATTCTTTTGCATTGGCAGAATCAAGATTACCTGTTGGCTCATCTGCAAAAATTATATCCGGCTTATTGATCAATGCTCTTGCCACTGCCACTCTTTGCTGCTCACCTCCGGATAATTGATTTGGCTTGTTTTCCATTCGTTCGGCCAGGCCAAGCATAATCAATAATCTCTCTGCTTCCGTTTTCACTTCGGTTTTCTTTTTACCGGCAATCCATCCGGGAATGCAAACATTTTCTAAAGCCGAAAACTCTGGTAACAGATGATGAAATTGAAAAACAAATCCTATATGTTTATTTCGAAACGCCGATAATTTAACGCCGTTGAGTGAATTGATCATCACATTATTCATTTTCACTTCACCCATGTCTGCACTATCCAGCGTACCCAAAATATGCAGCAAAGTACTTTTGCCAGAGCCAGAAGGACCAACAATAGAAACCACTTCCCCCTTATTAATTTCCAGGTCAACGCCTTTCAGTACTTCAACTTTACCGTAGCGTTTAAAAATATTTTTTCCAGATATCATGCAGCTAATTATTCAATTATTTAATCAATCGGTCAGTCATTTTCAGCCCGAAACTATACAAATCGGGTTGAAACTTTTTCTTAAAAAGCCAGTCTTTCAAAACAAAACCCTGAGACTTCCCATTAAACAGAAAAACGGCCCAAAAACCCGGTAAAAAACTTAGGATTTGGAAAATACGTTAATACTGTTACATTTGCGGAAAATTAGGGTATCACGAAATATGCCTGATGCAAAAACCTGATTCAAAAATTAAAACCCTGAGAAGATGTTTTGGACTTTAGAATTAGCCTCGTACCTGGAAGAAGCTCCATGGCCAGCCACCAAAGATGAGTTGATCGATTACTCAATTCGTTCCGGTGCGCCAATTGAGGTAGTAGAAAATTTACAGGAACTGGAAGATGAAGGCGATGTATATGAAACCATCGAAGACATTTGGCCGGATTATCCTACGCATGAAGATTTTCTCTTTAATGAAGATGAATATTAACCCCCATACCCTGAAGGGGAGTATATAATTTATTTAAAGAAGAAGCCTCCAAGTTGGAGGCTTCTTCTTTAAAGTATGTGTCATCTGAAAAAATGTATTATAGATCTAAGTCACTCTTTTAGCCCCGATAAAATCGGGTTAGAAAGGGACAGGAGGTTCCTACTCCGTAACCCCAAGCCTTTGCATCACATCATTACTTACACCAGTTGTTGAATAACCTCCATCATGGAATAGATTCTGCATCGTTACCATTCTGGTCAAATCACTAAATAATGTAATACAATAATTCGCACAATCTTCTGCTGATGCATTTCCTAACGGAGCAATAGCCTGAGCATAATCAAAGAAATCGCCAAATCCTTTGATCCCTGTGCCAGCAGTTGTTTTTGTAGGCGACTGAGAAACCGTGTTGATCCTTACTTTTTTATCTACACCATAATGATAGCCAAAGCTGCGGGCAATGGATTCAAGCATGGCTTTTATGTCAGCCATATCAGTATAAAAAGGATAGGTACGCTGAGCCGCCATGTATGTCAATGCCACTACACTACCCCATTCATTGATAGCATCCAGCTTTTTCGCAACAGCCAGCATTTTATGAAACGACATCGCCGATACATCAATACCTTTCATGAAGTAATCGTAATTCGATTCGGTGTAGGGAATTTTTTTACGGATGTTCACACTCATGCCGATTGAGTGAAGAACAAAGTCAATTTTACCGCCCAATATTTCCTGCGACTTTGTAAATAATGTAGTTAGTTCTTCTACATTGGTAGCATCGGCTGGAATAATTTCTGATCCGGTTTTTTCGGCCAGTTTATTAATCTCTCCCATCCGCATGGCAATGGGAGCATTGGTTAATACAAATGTGGCACCTTCTTCATGTGCCTTTTCTGCCACTTTCCAGGCAATGGAATTTTCGTCCAATGCACCGGTAATAATCCCTCTTTTCCCTTTTAATAAGTTATAAGCCATAGCAATTGATTTTGTGGCGGTAAAAATAAGGAGATATTTCTAAGCTCCGGGAAACAGCATTCTGATGATAAAAACAATACAAAATGTGGAGACAAATATCATTGCCAGAATCGTTATCACCCAGATAAAAAAATTGCCGAATGATTCTCTGGGCCGCATTTTCTGTTCCAGGTATTTATACAGCATATACAAAGGAATCAGCGACACCACAATGATCAGCAATATTACCACTGCTTTTAGTTTCATCTGAAATAGTTACAGAGAGTTCAATTTATTTATAAAAAATTGTTTCGCCTCAATAATAAATAAATTCAGTTGATTTACCTTTAATGCAAGAGCCTTCCTTAGTATCTTCAATAAAATTGTAATGCATGAAAGTAAATACGGTGATAACGGGAACCGGATGCTATGTTCCGGAATTTATAAAAACAAACAAGGATTTTATACACCAGATTTTTTTTACGGAAGAGAATCAGCCTATTTCAACACCTTCACAAGAAATAGTAGATAAATTTCAGGCAATTACAGGCATTGAAGAAAGACGCTATATCAATGATGATATGAATTCATCAGATATGGCAACAATAGCTGCAAGATTGGCCATTGAAGAAAGTGGGATAAACCCTGAAGAATTGGACCAGATCATACTTGCACATAATTTTGGTAATGTAACTAAGGATACTATTCAAACAGATATATTACCTGCTTTAGCTTCAAGAGTAAAACATGATCTCGGCATAAAAAATCCCAACTGTGTTGCTTACGATATATTATTTGGTTGCCCGGGTTGGTTGCAAGGTGTAATACAAGCCGATTCATTTATAAAAGCTGGGGTTGCTAAAAAAGCATTGGTAATTGGTACAGAAACACTGAGCCGTGTACTCGATATGTATGACCGGGACAGTATGATCTTTTCTGATGGTGCAGGAGCTTCAGTACTCGAAGCAATTCCAGAAGAAGATACCACCAGCGGAATACTTTCCTGGAGTGTACAAAGCCATTGTGCAGATGAGGCCTTTTATTTGTTTTTGGGGAAAAGTAATTTCCCAGATGCTGACGAAAAGATCCGTTATATAAAAATGAAAGGACGTAAAGTGTATGAGTATGCTATGCAATATGTTCCAAATGCGATGAAAGATTGCCTGGATAAAGCAAATATTTCTATTCAGGAAGTCAAAAAAATATTTCTCCACCAGGCCAATGAAAAAATGGATGAAGGCATTATTAAACGTCTATTCAAATTGTATGGCGAAAAAGATATTCCCGAACACATTATGCCGATGAGCATTCATAAATATGGCAATAGTTCCGTTGCCACTATTCCCACCTTATTTGATCAGGTAAAAAAAGGGAAATTTGAAGACCATGCTTTTGACAAAGGGGATATTGTACTTTTTGCATCTGTAGGTGCAGGTATGAATATTAATGCTGTTTGTTACCGTATCTGACACCTGAGAGGCCTCTCTCCTTATCTTTGCGGCATGACGATTTCCTATAAATGGTTGAGTGAATACCTGCCCGTAACAGTAGAACCGGAAAGACTGAGCCGTATCCTTACGTCCATCGGATTGGAGGTAGAAAGCATGAGCAATTACGAAGAAGTGAAAGGCGGATTACGAGGATTGGTAATCGGCGAAGTGTTAAGTACAGAAAAACATCCCAATGCCGATAAGCTGACTTTGACAAAAGTATCTGTTGGCAATGGCGAAGCT
>JBBSJN010000071.1:0-12602 GCA_038257235.1 Chitinophagales bacterium | reverse complement strand
CATCGCACCACCTACCATCACACCTTGTTCAGTAGGTTCCATCTTATCCATTTTATCCATAGATGTATCTTCCATCTTGGTTTCTTCGGTCTTCTTTTCATCGTTGCAGGCCATAAATGTTGTGCTTACTAATGCTGTAGCAAGTAAAAGCGAGAAAAATTTCTTTTGCATGATTTTTTTTATTTTAAGTTGATTTATACAACACATACGGTACGATATTGTTTACAGATTGCCCCGATTAATTTTTTTCTCCTGCTTTGTTTAATCATTTGTGGTACAGCGGTTTTTTTCTTCCACAATCGCTTATCAGCCTCCAGTAGTTATCTTTACCAAAAGCAGGAATATGAGTAAGAAAATAGCCATTATCGGCGGTGGCAACCTCGGTGCATCAATTGCAGAAGGATTAATAAACAGCGATTTCAGCCGCCCGGTAGAGTTAACCATTACCCGCCGTAAACCGGCTTCCCTCAGCCGTTTTGCAGAAAAGGGTTGTATGGTACACAGCGATAATAAAAAAGCCGTGCGGGATAGCGAAGTCATCATATTGGCCGTAAAGCCGTATAACTATACAGACATTGTAAAAGAATTAAAAACTGTACTCAATCCAAAAAAGCATGTAGTAGTATCTGTCATCACTGGTGTGTGGATAGAGCAGTTGCAGGCTGCCATTGGCAAACCCGTTCCAATTATTAGAGCAATGCCCAACACCGCTATCGCCATTCAACAAAGCATGACCTGTCTTGCACACAATGGTGCAACTGATTCGCAGGTCAATTATATGCAGCAGCTTTTCGATCAATTGGGAAAAACAGTTATCATCAACGAAAAACTAATGGATGCCGCCACCGTGTTAGGTGCTTGCGGCACGGCCTATGCCATGCGGTATATTCGGGCCAATATACAAGGGGGTATAGAAATTGGGTTCGATGCTGCCACGGCCTCACTTATTGCGGCACAAACGGTAAACGGTGCTGCCGAACTGTTATTACAAAAAGGAACACACCCCGAGCAGGAAATTGATAAAGTAACCACACCCATGGGCTGCACCATTGCCGGGCTAAATGAAATGGAACACCAGGGTTTCAGTTCATCATTAATAAGAGGGCTGGTTGCGAGTTATAAAAAGATTGTGAAGGAGTAGGGAATAGGGAATAGGCAATGGACAATAGTGAATAGGCAATGCTGAACCATTGCAAACCCTCCGGGAGTTTTATTAAATGAATAATTATATAATAGGAAAACTCCCGGAGGGTTGTTTTCTCCAGACATAAATGCAGCCCACAAGCAAAGTATAAGTTATCGTTATGAGTTTTGCAAAGGCTGTTCAACTACATTTGCGCAATGTTTTTTAAAATTTTGACCGTTGCAGGATTAGCCACTTTTGAAATATATGCCGCCATTCCTGCTGGTTTTGCTTTTGGGCTGTCTGCATGGACAATTTTTTTAGCAAGTTTAACGGGTGGTATCGTGGGAGTATATATCACAGTTTTTTTAGGCGATAAGATCAAAGCTTTTTTTGCAAAGTATAAAAAGCCAAAAGAAGAAAAACCAAAAACCGGCCTCATCTATCGCATCTGGAATAAATATGGCGTTATTGGCTTAGGCTTTCTGGGAACGATTACTGTTGGTGCCCCCATCAGCATTGCAGTTGGTTATAGCTTCAATGTTTCTGTAGTAAAGTTAATTACCTGGTGCTGCATCGGTGTATTTACACGATGTGCACTTTTCACAGCACTCGGCCACTACGGACTCAAACTTTTTGGGAACTAACTAAAGCTTTATAATTTCTGTGGAAATACTTATAATGTTTTTCTCTTCTCAGCAATGTCTTCCGGAGGAGATGTCACGTTTTCCTTCAAACACCTTACACAAACCCAAAATCAAAATTTCCCAGGCTTTTATTCCTATTGCTAATTGACTAATGCCCATTCACCACTTATACATTTCATTTTTCTGAATAAATCATTTGTTTTATTTTCATGCAAACAAATAAAAAGCAAATATGAAAAAATTACTTTCTTCTTTATTGATTGTTGCCGCATTAGGCTTTGTTGCCTGCGACAGTGATAAAAAAACTGACAAAACAGAAGTAGAAGGAACTGAAAAAGTTGAAACTCCAGGAGCTCCAGCTACACCAGCAGGTATAATGGCAGCGGTAGCTCATGTATGCGGAGCTGATTGCAAAGATGGCAATCATACTTATGCTCATGGCGAAGTAGGACATACTTGTACTGAAGCTTGTGGTGCTGCTCATACTTGTACTGATAAATGTGCAGATGGTGCCAACCATGTATATGCTCATGGCGAAGCAGGACATACTTGTACAGATGCCTGTATTACTATGTAAGGTTTGATTAAATGAATTTTAAAAGCCGGTGCTAAGCAATTAGTATCAGCTTTTTTGTTTGAGAGATTTTTTTGAATTTAGCAGAACTAATATAGTTCGCCAGTTAGCATATCCAGTTGCATCAAAACTTTTACTAAATCGTATTTAGCCCTTGTATGCCCTTTTGAATAATTTGAGTTAGGATTTATTGCATCAATTAGCCGGAAGTTTAGGCGTAACACTCTGCTTTTAATGTAATCTTTTGCACCATACATTATAAATGAATGGCCTGATCTATAAAGCTCAAAAAAGTTGTTTGCAGAATAAATGAAGAAATCGTTCCTATCGAAATAGCCCCATAAGTCTGTAAACAATGTTTCATTTCCTTTTTCATCTTTTATATAAAGGAAATCTCCTTTTGAGTCATTCTCTACTATAAATTGATCAATTGATATTTTGTTGTTTTTAAAATCGTCGAACGAAAGAAATATTCCTTTTTGTACAGGGGTTTTAAATATTGGTAAATCAGCTTGTTTATTGTTGAATTCCTGTATTTCTTCCAGTGTAAGTTTTTTATTCTTATTAATAATAGCATCGTGGTTTAAAACGGTAGCTTTTCTGATGCTTGCACTAATTCCACTCAAGAAATATTGGTGGGCATCTTTCCTGATATTGCGATCTCCGGTAATGGTAGTGTCAAACCGATACATTGGAAAATAGCTACCTTCTTTTTTTAAATAAAATTCCACTATTATCAACAATCCGCTTTTTTCTACCAGATCAAATTTTCCGGAGGCATTATTTTTTTCTTCTGTTGTTAAAGTAGTGGTGATATAATCTGAGAGAATAAGTTTTTTAATGAAACAGTGCAGCTCCAACCCAGAAGTGTTTTGCGTAAGACTGTCCATTGCAGCAGTATATATTTCTTCTACTTCTTTCGCTAAGGGTTTCTTCGATTTTAAAATTGTGAGAAAACTATTAGAAGATGGTAACATCCCAATACCAGTTGTATCATTCCGGTAATCATTACTTTCAATATGAAAAAAGACGAATTAGGATTTCGATTTTGTTTAGAAGGTGAAATGTCAATATAACTGAACTGAATATTTTTAATTTTATAATCATCTTCTTTCTGCGACAAACAGGGCAACCCAAGTATTACAAAGAAAGAAACGAGGAAATTTCTCAGCGCCATAAAAACATTATTGTTTATAAATTGTACCATCTTTCATTACAAACACCACTTTGCCAAAAATCTTTACATCTTTCAATGGGTCGCCATCTACGGCAACAATATCTGCCAGCTTTCCAGCTTCAATACTTCCCAATTTATCTTTTTCGCCTAATAGTTCTGCGGCATTAATGGTTGCAGCTTTTATTGTTTCCATTACTGGCATACCTGCTTCGTTCATATATACAAACTCAAGCCAGTTCATCCCATGTTTGTACACACCAGCATCGGTACCAAAGGCAATCTTTACTCCGGCTTTATATGCTTTGGCTAAGGTTGCCTTTATTTGCGGCCCTATTTCCAATGCTTTCGGTGTAACCAGTGCTGGATAATAGCCGGGGATTTTTGCAGAGTCTGCAACAGCAGCACCGGCGGTTAATGTCGGCACATACCAGGTTCCGTATTGTTTAAATAAAGCAATTGTTTCATCATCCATCAATGTGCCATGCTCAATAGAATTTACTCCCGCACGGATAGCTCTTTTCATTCCTTCTGCACCATGTGCATGCACAGCAACTTTAAAACCATAGTCTTTTGCAGTTTCCACAATTGCTTTTACCTCTTCTTCTGTAAACTGCGGATTGCTGGAACTTTTGGCAACACTAAGCACACCACCGGTTGCAGTTATCTTAATTAAGTCGCTTCCTTCTTTATATCGTTGGCGAACAGCTTGCCTGCATTCATCTGCTCCATTTGCTACTCCATCTGCCGGGCCGGGGTCGCCCATCAGGTCTTTTCTGTACCCGTTTGTTGGGTCGGCATGGCCACCGGTGGTTGCAATTGATCTTCCTGCTGTGTACACTCTGGGGCCTTTTATCCATCCTTTATTTATAGCATTGCGAAGTGAAATGTTTACACCGGTTCCGCCAAGATCTCTCACAGTAGTAAATCCGGCCATTAAGGTTACTTCAGAAAACTTTACAGACATGTATGCGTAGTCAGCAGGATTATAAGTAAATGTTTCAATGTAGCGGGTCGGGCTGGTTTCATGTTCCATATGTACATGCATATCAATCCAGCCGGGCATTACTGTTTTTGTTTTCAGGTCAATTACTTTATCAGAAGAACTTGCTTTTGAAAAACCCGTTTCAATAGTTACGATTTTGTTTTTCTCTACTACAATCGTCATGTTTTTTTTCGGCTCATTGGAAATACCATCGATTAAAGAACCGCACCAGATATATGTTTTCTGGGCATAGATAAATGTTATAAGCAGTAAACCTATTGTAGTTAGCAGTAGTTTTTTCATGTGTAGTATTGTAGCAGTTAAGAAACTATAATTAGTAAATATGAAAATAATCTAATTGAACTTTATTTAGTAGTTTAAATTATGAATTTAATTAAATCGGTAACTGTAATCAGCTGTTTTCTGCTTTTGGCGCAGAGTTGTACATCACAAAAGGAATTTAAAGAAAGACAATTCATTGTAAAAAAAGATGAAACAGTTACGATAAAGGAGCTGGGCCTTAAAATTACCAATAAAGGTTGTGGAAGGCAATGGGTATCAAATGGCGGCGGCGAATCTTATGAGAAACCTTTTTGTGAGCTGACATATGTGTTGGGTGATTCTACAAAACATGGCGGCAACAGCTTTAAGCCTGTTTATTTCGGTAATATCGAGATCAAGATCGAGCACATGAACCCTTGGAATAAAGAGGAAGATGGCGTTCCTGCTGGTGCTTGCCGACTATATATCAGAAAACTGGCGCAGCCAGATGCTACTGGTAAATAATGTGTAACAGCAAATCATCTTTTCCACCCCGAAAATCATATCTGTGGATATGAAATTTTACCAGAAAGAATTTTTCTTTTACTTTTACATGACCTCACGGAGTTATGCTGTACTAAGTTGATTGAAGTACACTTCTGCTGGTCATTTGGACTGGGTTTTTTCACAAGTTTTTTTGCATTTGAACTAAACAAATAATCAATTTGTATGGCGAAGTATATTTTTGTTACAGGAGGAGTTACATCATCATTAGGCAAGGGAATCATTGCAGCCTCGTTGGCAAAACTATTACAGGCCAGAGGCCTAAAAGTTACTATTCAGAAATTTGATCCTTATATTAATATCGATCCCGGTACAATGAATCCATATGAGCATGGTGAGTGTTATGTAACGGAAGATGGAGCAGAAACTGATCTTGACCTTGGTCATTATGAAAGATTTCTGAACATATTTACTTCGCAGGCCAATAATGTTACCACAGGCCGCATTTATCAAACTGTAATTAATAAAGAAAGAGAAGGCGCATATCTTGGAAAGACAGTGCAGGTAGTTCCTCACATTACTGATGAAATCAAAAGACGGATGCTGCAATTGGGAAAAGGCAGCGAGTATGATATTGTAATTACAGAAATTGGCGGTACTGTTGGCGACATCGAGAGTTTACCTTTTGTAGAAGCTGTTCGCCAGTTGCAATGGGAACTGCCGGAGGAGGACACATTAGTAATACATCTTACATTAATACCTTATTTAAAAGCTGCCAAAGAATTAAAAACAAAACCTACTCAACACAGCGTAAAAATGCTGAGTCAGGAAGGGGTGCATCCGGATATACTTGTTTGCAGAACGGAGAAAGAACTAACACCGGAGCTACGCAGAAAAATTGCATTGTTCTGCAATGTAAAGTTAGAAGCTGTAATTGAAGCCGCTGATGCTCAGACTATTTACGAAGTTCCTTTATTGATGATGCGGGAAAAGTTAGATATTATCAGTATGAAAAAATTGAATATTGTAAATACCAAAGAGCCTGAGCTAAGCAAATGGAAGGAATTTTTAGATAAGCTAAAATATCCAAAATACAGGGTTACTATTGGTTTGATTGGCAAATATCTTGAATTGCAGGATGCTTATAAGTCAATTCTTGAATCATTTATACATGCCGGGGCAATGAACGAATGCCAGGTGCAGATAATTAATATCCATAGCGAGTTTATTACTGATACGAATGTTGCTGAGAAATTAGGTGGATTGGATGGCTTGTTAGTTGCACCTGGTTTTGGCCACAGGGGAGTAGAGGGTAAAATTGTAGCCGTAAAATATGCAAGAGAAAATGGTTTGCCGTTCTTTGGAATATGTCTTGGTATGCAAATGGCGGCAATCGAGTTTGCAAGAAATGTATTAGGACTAACGAATGCTCATTCTACGGAAATGGATCCGCATACTTCAGAGCCGGTTATTGATTTAATGGAAGAACAAAATGCAGTTACAATTAAAGGTGGAACGATGAGGCTTGGCTCTTATCCATGTACTATCAAAGAAAATTCATTGGCCGACACTATTTATGGTAAAAGGTCAATAAATGAAAGACATCGCCATCGTTGGGAGTTCAATAATAAATACTTGGAGCAATTTGAAAATGCCGGCATGGTAGCCAGCGGAAAAAATCCAGGTACTGATCTGGTTGAAATCATTGAACTGCCGAAACATCCATTTTTTATCGGTGTTCAGTATCACCCCGAACTGAAAAGCACAGTAGAAAACCCTCAACCACTGTTTGTTCATTTTATAAAAGCTGCCAGAGCATACGCAGAAAAGAAAACAGAATCCAAAAGTCCGCTAATGCAAAGCGAAATGAATTAGTTTTCAAAAACCTTATAACAGTCTGGTAATTTTTACTCAATAAACCGCTTGAAATCAGTTAATAGCGATAAGCTGCCGGAAACGGGCACATGGCAATCAGAAACCGTTATCTTTGCCCACTCCAAAAAAAGAAAGAATGAAGTTTGATCGCAATACCGTCATTGGTTTTACAGTTTTGGCTGTTTTATTTATCGGTTATTTTTATTTTACAAATAAGCAACAGGGTGAATACCGCAAAACACAAGCGGAGGCAGCAAAAATTGAAAAAGCCAGGCAAGATTCAATTATTGCATTTAGAAAACCAGTTGAAGATTCAGTCAAAAGAATTACGGATTCTGTTACTAAAGTTTCCAACGTTGGAAATTTTGGTAAGGCGTTAGACAGCACAGAAAAACTGACTGTGGTTGAAAATAAGTTGATGAAAATAACTTTTACCAGTAGGGGTGGAAGGGTCAAGCAAGTAGAGCTTAAGAATTATAAAGAACATGATAGCAGCCTGGTAAAACTGGCGGCCAGTGAGTTTGATAAAATAGGTTACAGAATAAATACTGGTGGTAACACCAGCGAAGAAACCGCCAATTTATCTTTCCCGCAGATTGATTCAAGTACAAGAGACGGCAATACCGTCATTTCATTTACACTTCTGGCAGAAGATAGCAGCGGAGCTTATATTACTCATGAGTATGTTGTTAAGCCTGATGATTACATGATTGATTTCAATGTAAAAATGAATGGCGCTGATAAGATGCTGAACCAGGGAATAATGAATTTATCTTGGCAGTATTCTGCAGCTCAACAGGAGTCAGACATTGCTTTTGAAAAACAAAACACACAGATAGGATATGTTGAAGATGGAAGTTTTGACTATCATACCATCGGAAGAAAAAGCAGTAAAACATTTGATGAGAATGTAAAATGGGTTGGGGTTAGACAGCGGTTCTTCTTTACCATTCTTGTGGCTAAAGATAATTTTTCAGATGGTAAAATGGAATGGACTATCCCGGATGATACAACTAAAATAGTAGCCCAGTCAATTGCAAATATGAAAGTGCCGGTAAAAGCCGGTTCTCCGACAGTCATTCCATTCAGTATTTATTATGGTCCTTCTGATTATAAAATATTAAAGTCTTATGATTTAAAATTTGAAAAACTGGTGAACCTTGGTCAGGGTATGTATTCGTTTGTACGCCCAATCAATAAGTATATCATCATGCCGATTTTTAATTTTTTAAGGGGATTTACAAGTAACCTTGGAATTGTAATTGCCTTACTTACGATTTTTATCAGATTGCTTACTTCACCACTTATATATAAAAGTTATCTGAGCGGTGCAAAAATGAAAGCATTAAGACCTGAAATTGCCAAGCTAAAAGAAAAGACTGGAGGTGACAGGCAAGCGATGAGCATGGAGCAAATGAAGCTTTTCCGAGAGGCTGGTGTTAATCCATTAGGAGGTTGTATCCCTGCATTATTACAGATACCTATATTCTTTGCCCTATTTAGTTACTTTAATTCAGAGGTAGCATTAAGAGGAGCAAACTTTTTATGGGCTACCGATCTTTCTGCGTTTGATGATCCGATTAAATTTGGTTTTCATATTCCGCTATTAGGCAGCCATTTAAGTTTGTTTTGTATTACAGCAGTTATAACAAGTTTCCTTATATCATTATATAGCATGAGCATGACACCGGATCAAAGCAATCCGGTTATGAAGTATATGCCTTATATCTTCCCGGTATTCCTGCTTTTCTTCTTTAACCGGCTTCCTTCGGCTCTTACATGGTACTATACTGTGTCTAACCTCATTACTTTGATTCTTCAGTACATTATTCAGCATTATATTATTGACCATGATAAGATCCTGGCCAAAATTGGTGAGAACCGTAAAAAGCCAAAAACTAAATCCAAGTGGCAGGAAAGGATGGAACAGATGCAGGAACAACAGAAAAAAATGAAAGAAATCCAGCAAAAAAATAAACGCTGATTTCTGTTAAAATAATGATAACAAAAACCGGGTTTAGCCTTTAGCAACCCGGTTTTTTATTATACGCAACTTAATGGCTAATTTGGCACGTCTTTTAGATATATTAAACAACCCTACATTAAAAATGAAAAAATTTACATACATATTACTTGGATTCACTGCTTTAATTTTCTCTGCAGATCTTGCAGCGCAAAGAAAATTGACAGAAGCTACAATAACGTATGATATTGTGATTAATACTGGTAATCAGAAACCCCAGGGTGCGGATTTATTAGATGGGGCCACAAGTATTGTTTATTTAAAAGGAAACTCAAGCCGTTCAGAAATGGTGAGTTCGTTAGGTATACAAGCAACTGTTGTCGATGGAAAATCAGGAAATGTCACCGTATTAAAAGAATATGGCGAGCAGAAGTATATGATTAAGATGACTCCTGTTGACTGGAAGCAGTCTAATAAAAAATATGAAGGAATTACTTTCAAGTATGAGGACGAAACGAAAGTTATACAAGGCTATGTTTGTCAGAAGGCTATTGGTACGTTAGCCGATGGCGGCACATTTACTGTTTATTTTACAAGAGATCTGGTTCCTGTAAATAAAGATTTTCAGTATTTGAATAAGAACTTGCCAGGCTTGGCTATGCAATATGAAGCAACTTTAGGAACAATGATGGTAACATATACAGTTAGTAATATCAATTTTAATCCTGTAGCACAGGCAAAGTTCGAATTGCCAAAATCTGGTTATAGAGTTATGACCTTTGAAGAAAGTAAGGGAAATGGTGAAGATTAATTCCTTTGGAATTGTCTGTTACCTAATTCTATTTTAACCTTATCAAGAATTACCTTCTTTTTAAGAGGTACTATATATGTTGTATTTCCCCTTTGATGGGTTACAACAGTATTAAGGTTAATGTATTGATTATTCGATTGAGTAGTTAAAACACGGCTACCACGGTAAGTGTAACCTGACCTTAATGAGAAAGAACCTTGATAATATGTTTTACCAGAAAGCAATGGAGATTTTTTCTTTAAATCTGGTCTCTTATTGCCATCACCCAATGCACCAAATGAAACGATAGTAGTTGCAGCTATTAAAATAGTAACTACCAGCTTCTTGCCAGCTTTAAATTTTGGTATAGTCAACTTGCGGAGGTTCATTATTTACAAAAGTAAAGACAAAAATTAATATAAAGCAAACCGTTTATCAAGAATTTTAATACATCCTTAACGTAAAAGATGGCAAATTGTTACATCTGGTTGTCTGAATTTGGTACTATTTTGCACATATGGGGATAAGAAAACCCTTTTGGAGCTCATTTTTTTCGCTTAACTTGTTAGAAATAAACTTTTCAGGGGGCAAAGGGATTTTGCTGTCTGATTCGGCTCTTTAACAAGCTTTGCTCACTAAAAGTCCGCCAGATGAAAGAAAACAACCCATTCCGGGAAGATCGGGAACAGTTACGGGAACTACTGAAGCAATATGAAAATTTTAAAAATGGAAGAAACCATTCGTTTATTGAAGAAGATGCATTTGAAAAAATAATTGACTACTACCAGGAAAAAGAAGACCTCGCAAAGGCAATGGAAGCCGCCGAAATAGGCAGCGAACAGTTTTCATACTCATCTAGATTATTAATTAAGAAGGCAGATATTCTGCTGGCCAACCGGCGTTACCAGGATGCATTGGATATTTTGGAACATGCTTCATTGTTAGATGGTGCAGACATCAATGTGTACATACTAAAAACGGATGCTTATCTCGCATTAGATCAGCCGGAGAAAGCAGTTGTGTTATTGGAAGAAGCTTTATCATTATTTGAGGGTGATGAAAAAATTGAAATGCTGTTTGAACTGGCAGATGTATATGACGATTACGAAGATTTTGATAAAGTATTCGACTGCCTGAAGATGGTGTTGGAAGATGAGCCTAATAATGAAGAAGCTCTATACAAGATTTGTTTCTGGACAGATTTTACAGGACGGAATGAAGAAAGCATTCGCCTCCATCAGCAAATAATAGATGAATATCCATACAATGAACTGGCTTGGTTTAATCTTGCAGCAGCTTACCAGGGATTGAAGTTGTATGAGAAAGCAATTGATGCATATAAATATGCTATTGTAATTGAAGAAAAATTCGATTATGCCTATCGTAATATGGCTGATGCTTTTATACGCCTGAGAAAATACAAAGAAGCGATAGAAGCATTGGAGAAAGTAAATGAAATTGCAAAACCAGAAGATGTAATTTTTGAAGCCATTGGCCATTGTCATGACCGCATGAAAAATTATGCACAGGCAAGAATACAATATCGTAAAGCATCGCATTTACGGCAGGATGATAGTAAGTTGATTTACAAAATTGCTTACACTTATTACAACGAAGGACAATGGCAAAGTTGTTTCAAACAGTTAGAAATAGCTATGAAGATGCAGCGGCTGCAGCCTGAATACAACTTGCTTGCAGGAGAGTGTAAAATGAAATTGGGTTTGTTTAAAGATGCTGCACAATATTTCTCTAATATGGTACGGGTGAGGCCCAAAAATATGGCTGGGTGGGAAGCATTAATACGTTGTCTTTTTAGTGGAAACTCTTTTGAAGATGCTTTGGAGCAAACTGATGCAGCATTAAGAATAACTAAGGGCAAACCAATTTTTCTTTTTTATAAATCTGCTGTATTGTTTGCATTAAATAAAGGCAAAGAAGCCATTCTGCAGTTGGAAGAAGCCATGCGACAAGCTCCTAAACTGCTGAAGAGTTTTGTAGAACTAAATCCTTCCATTTTGCAGAACCAGAAGGTGGTAGATGTTATTGCAAGGTCTAAAAGAAATAAGTCTATTTGATGGATTGATTTTGGATAGAATCAGTATCAGTTTTACTCTGCCCAATCTTCCTTATTTTTGCCGCCATTAAACAAGATCTTTCAGTAACATATTAGTAAGATGAATTTTAGCCTGTCTCAAATACCCGATAGAGTAAAGAAGCCCCGTAAGTCTGGATTAACAATGGTGATGGATAAAGGGCTTAGTGTGGAAGAAGCAAAGAATTTTTTAAGCGTATCGCATCCTCATGTTGATATTATCAAATTAGGTTTTGGAACTTCTTTTGTAACCCCGAACCTTGAAGAAAAATTAGAAGTGTATCGTTCCTATGATATTCCTATTTATTTTGGCGGAACTTTATTCGAGGCTTTTTTAATCCGTAATCAATTTGATGATTATATAAGAGTTTGTAAAGATTTTGGCATCAGTTATATGGAAGTAAGTGATGGCTCCATTACAATCCCTCATGCTGAAAAATGTGGCTACATTGAAAAATTAACCAAGCATGGCATCGTATTAAGCGAAGTGGGAAGTAAAGATGCTGCTCACATCATTCCTCCATACAAATGGATAGAACTGATGAAGGCAGAACTGGAAGCTGGTTCTACCTATGTAATTGCAGAAGCAAGAGAAGCCGGTAATGTGGGTATTT
>JBBSJN010000070.1:0-12679 GCA_038257235.1 Chitinophagales bacterium | reverse complement strand
GCAAATTGCCTATTGCCCATTGCCTATTGCCCATTGCCTATTGCCCATTGCAAATTGCCTATTGCCTATTGCCTATTGCCCATTGCCTATTGCCTATTGCCCATTGCCCATTGCCTATTGCCCATTGCAAATTGCCCATTGCCTCCTCCCTTCACAAAACCCCCTCCCCCCGCAAAAAATCAAATATGATTTTGTCCACTTCAGATATCTTGTCTTTGTCTAAGTATGTAAGCCATTTAATTTCCGCTATTTCTGCTGCGGCTTTAAGGGTGCCGGTGTAGGCGGCTTTGTAGCAGGTCATGTTTACGAGTGTGCCCTCCGGGTGCCCATGTGCGGCAGCCTGGAAGCTGCCCACATATTGCAACGTCTCCACCGCCAGGTCTATGCTCAGCTCTTCTTTAATTTCCCGGCACAAAGCAGCGGCGTCTGTTTCACCCGCTTCTCTTTTACCACCGGGAATATAGTAGGTGTCTTTACCAATACTTTTGGTTGAAAGGATGTGTTGGTCTTGTAGTTCTATCCAGGCAAGTTTATCAATCATGGTGGGTTATGAGGTTGGAGGTTGAATAATATAGAATGCTTGTTGGTGCATGGAACAATGCAAGGTACTCTACCACTGATGGGCTTTGCAAAGAAAGCTTGCAGGCAACCAATATAAAAAAAGGATGCAACGTTTCCATCTGCATCCCTCTGTTTTAAAATTGTGTTTATACCTAAGCGCCGAAAGCACTCAGCATACCCATGGCCGAGGCAACGATGACCACACATTTCCAGCAATAGGTTTTGTTGAGTTTCATGTTTATAAATTTTATGAATGTAAAAGTATGGGGGATTTGGTTTTGGGGGTTGTTAATGATTGGGGGTGGGTATCAGGTATTTTTGAGAGTGGGGTTTTGTGGTTTTTAGATTTGAGATTGATGATGCAGAAGATTCGCTGGAAATAATATTTTTAGTAATAACGGAAAGTAAAATTATTTTAGATCAAATAATAAAGAAATTTGCAATTTGGAAAAAAAAATGAAAACTACTTTTGATAGGCTAAATTGCGAAGAACAATTTTAGCGAGCATCTATTTAACATTGTGAACTTACATCTTCTAGAACGTTAAACATCAAATGAAATTTATAGACCTATTTGCTGGACTCGGCGGATTCCACAAGGCATTACACGAACTTGGGCATGAATGCGTATTTGCGAGTGAATTAATCCCAGCACTTCAAGAGACTTACAAGCGAAATTGGGGTAAAAACATAAATATTCACGGAGACATTAAAAAAATTGTTGCAACTGATATCGATAGTATTCCCGACCACGATATTTTATGTGCAGGTTTTCCATGCCAACCCTTTTCTAAAGCTGGTAAACAGCAAGGAAGGAAAGACGACAGAGGAACACTATTTGATGAAATTGTGAAAATTTTAGAAAAAAAGACGCCTCAGTATTTTATACTAGAAAATGTCCGCTTCATTGCTAAACATGATAATGAAGAAACTTGGAAAGCAATGAAAGCCGAATTTAATAGGCTGGGATATAAAGTTGATCATAGAGATTATTCTCCTCATGATTTTGGTATTCCACAGCATAGACAAAGAATTTTTATTGTAGGATCTTTAACTGGACTTGGTCATTTTAGTTTTGATGATGTAGATAAACACAGAAAACAAATAGCAGATATCAATAAATATATAGAGGATAATCCTGTAAATGCAAAGAATTTACCGAAAGCAAATCAGAATTGCATTAAACTTTGGCAGGAGCTTATCGATTGTTTACCGAAAGAAACAAAAATTCCAGGCTTCCCCATCTGGGGAATGGAGTTTGGTGCCACTTATCAATTTGAAGAGTCTTATCCTCATCTATTATCTAATGTTGAACTGGCTAAATATAAAGGAAATTTTGGTTGTAGTTTAAAAGGTATGACTAAAGAACAGCAGTTGGCAAATCTGCCAAGCTATGCGAGAGTGCAAACCGAATTCCCACACTGGAAGAAAAGGTATATAAGAAATAGTAGAGCATTTTATGAGGATAATAAAAAGCACATTGAAGGTGTGGTTACAAAAATTGCAAATCTGCCTTCGCAAAGTTGGCAAAAATTAGAATGGAACGCAGGAGAAGGTAAAAGAAAAATCAATAACTATATATTACAATTTAGAGCTTCGGGAATAAGAGTAAAAAAAGCTGATTTTTTCCCCTCATTAGTATGCACTACGACACAGATTCCAATTATAGGCTGGCAAAAACGTTACATCACTAAATCCGAAGCATTAAAAATTCAATCATTATCAGGTTTAAAGTTACCGGAGAATGATAATGCTGCATTTAAAGCCCTGGGCAATGCGGTTAATGCAAGAATTATAAAACTAATTGCAGAAAATCTTTTAGGGAAAGTAGCTACACAAAAACAAACTTAAACCGACTTAATATTCATTCTAGTAATCATCTAAAAAATTTGGATCAAGATACAATGTCAACACAAACTAAAGTAAATATTAGACCCGGAGTAAGTATTTTGACAATCCTTAAGCACATTCAATATGACCCTTGGTTTGCCCTTGCTGAGTTTGTAGATAATGCAATCGACAGCTATCAGAAAAACGAAAAACTACTCAAAGAAATTGAAGGAGAAAAATTTCAGTTGGAAGTAAGAATTGAATTTAACGATATTGATAATAAAATTACAATAAAAGATAACGCAGCAGGAATACATCAGAAAGATTACAATAGAGCTTTTCGAGCTGCTGAAATTCCTCCTGACAATTCAGGACTATCCGAGTTTGGGATGGGAATGAAATCTGCCGCTTGTTGGTTTTCAGATAACTGGCTTGTGAGAACAAGTGCAATTGGAGAGAATGTAGAAAAGACAGTTTCATTTGACCTCAATAAAATTTTCTATGATAAACTTGAAGAACTAGATGTAACAACAAAACTACAAAAAGAAAATGTTCATTATACGACCATTGAATTGACAAGCATAAATAAAATGCCCATTAAAAAGACCAAAGGTAAAATAAAAGAACACTTAGCAAGCATTTACAGAGATTTCACAAGACAAGGCACCTTGAAAGTTTATCTTGATGGAGAAATTTTAGAATATAAAGACCCAATCGTCTTAACTGCACCATTTCCATACGATAGCAAAACGAAACCGATTTATTGGAAAAAGGAAATTGACTTTGACATTGACAATGGAAAAATGTTTGTGAAAGGTTTTGTTGGTCTACTTGAATCGCAAGACAGCGGGAAGAATGGTTTTGCATTATTCAGAAGAGGAAGAGTTATTGAAGGTAGTTGTGATGACGGTTTCAAACCAACCGAGGTAATGGGAGGAGTTGGAACAAGCGAATGGAAAAGAATTTTTGGCGAACTGCATTTAGAAGGGTTCAATGTTAGTTTCACAAAGAAGGGAATTAAGTGGGACGAAAACATGGACATCTTTTTAGAGTTACTCAAAAAAGATTTAGTGTCTGCAAACTTTATAAAACAAGCAAGAGATTACAGGGTAAATCCACCGAAGGCAGAATTAAGAAAAGCAGCCGAAGCTGTTGTAAAATCAACAGCCGATGATATAAAGAATCATGTGCAGCCAATCATGAATGAAATTCGTTCAACACCAGTTTCAACCAATGAAACAACTGAGCTAACAAAAACAGAAGAAGTCGCAAATAGAGAATTTGAAATTGAATTCAACGACACAAAATGGTTGGTAACTCTTGAACTCTCTTATGATGATGACATTACAGATTGGATTGAAATAGGAAGTCATGTTTTGAAAAGTAAAAGCACAGATAAAACATTAAGACAGGTTGGAGTAAGAATGAGTTTAAACCATCCCTTTGTAATTCACTTTGCAGGTGCAGATAAAAATAAGCTTGAACCAATCTTGCGTATTGCAGCCGCAATAGGGCTTGCAGAAGAAGCAGCAAGAGAAGTTGGGGTAAAGCAAGCAGGGATAGTGAGAAAGAATCTGAACAAACTTTTAACATCAATATCTAAATCATGAGCAACAATACCGAACATATTAGCATTGCTAGTACAGTCAATAATGGAAACTGGCAGCCTACAGTTGGCGATGAAACATTAGCACTACTCACTCATTTAGGACTACCACAAAACAGTCAGCAAACTTTGATAAATGAAACCATAGAAATTTTATCACAATGTGGTAACACTTCACAAACAACATTCAGCGAAATAGGACTTGTGTTCGGTTATGTGCAAAGTGGAAAGACAATGTCTTTCACAACACTTACAGCGCTGGCAAAAGACAACGGTTACCGAATGATAATTATAATAGCAGGTATTTCAACAAATCTTGTTTCGCAATCTTTCACACGACTTGAAAAAGATTTACGCATTGATGATAGAAACGATATGCAATGGCTTTCTTTCAGAAATCCTAAACGAAGTGAAACAACAACAAGAAGTCAAATTGAAAGTGCTTTAAAAAATTGGAGTGACTTAACTTATCCAACAGAAGACAAGCAAACGATTCTGATTACTGTAATGAAACAGAAGGACCATTTGCCAAACCTTTGTGAACTTTTACAAGCAGTCGATTTAACAAGTATGCCAGTGCTGATAATTGATGATGAAGGCGACCAACACAGCATGAATAACCAGAACAGAAGAAATTCAAGAACAGGTAATAGAAGAACAAGTACCATTCACAGACGAATTGTTGAGTTAAGAAACTCGATTCCACACCATACATTTATTCAATACACAGCAACGCCTCAAGGACCTTTGTTTCAAGACATCATGGATGACCTTTCACCAAAGTTTATTGAGTTGCTTACTCCTGGGCAAGGATATACAGGGGGTAAATTATTTTTTGAGGATAGCCCACAAACAACAGAAGTAATTGACGACATTGACCCACATCAATTTCCAAACATTCCACCTCAAAGTTTGATTAGTGCAATGATGCTTTACTTTTTAGGTGTTGTAAAAGGTAAGCCATTAAGAGAGGGAAAAAATCGTTCAATGATGATTCATCCTTCACAACTTACTTTCACGCATACTGAATATGCTAGGTTTGTAACAAATATAAAAAATCATTTCATTGATGTGTTGAGTTTGCCAAACGACAACGTTGATAAAAACGATTTGTTAGAACAGTTCAGAATTGCTTTTAATGATTTACAAGCAACAACAACCGACCTGCCACCATTTGAGGAATTGTCTGGCGACAGATTACGCCATGCAATTAGTTCAACCGTTATTCAATCACTAAATTCATCAGGCAACAATAGAACAAGTGTTGAATGGCGAAATTCTTATAGTTGGATTTTAATTGGCGGACAAGCAATGGACAGAGGGTTTACAGTTGAAGGTTTGACAGTTACGTATATGCCAAGGAGTGTTGGTGTAGGGAATGCAGACACAATACAACAACGTGCAAGATTTTTTGGTTACAAAATGAATTACATAGGCTACTGCCGAGTTTATCTTGACGGTGATGCAAGAGACCGCTACATAGATTATGTAAGGCATGAAGAAGATATGCGAAGAAGATTATCTGAACACAAAAAATCAGGACGGAGTTTGGACGAATGGTATAGAGAGGTTTTCTTGACAAGCGATTTAACTTTAGCAAGACGAGAAATATTTTCTCACAACTTTCAGCGTTCAATTTTTGGTGGCGAGTGGAATGTAATCAAAACGCCACATACCACACCAAATATTATTGAGAGCAACCAAAATACTTTGACAGATTTTCTTTTAAATAATCAATTTGTGGACACTGGAAGATTTCCAGTAATTCAAAAGCCATTAATTGAATTTTACAATGAGTTGCTTATTCAATTTCGTTTCAATAGCAGTGCCGATGTTGGCGACTATACAGCTTTGCTTTACGTTTTAGAAAAACATTTGGACGAAGTTCCAGAACAAATTTGCACAGTGTTTTTAATAAGTACTTTTGAAAAAAAACGCTTCCGCTCATTGAATAACAAAAACCAAATCACTCAATATTTTCAAGGACGAAACGATAGAACAGAAGGTTTGAGAGATATAAAAGGAAGAGGAATAACTTTCCAACTTTATGTTTTTGATTTGGAAGGTGACGCTGGAACTTTTAATTCTGTAGTTGGTTTGGCGACATTCATTCCCGAAGAAATTTCTGTTGACCTTATTCGTTGGGCTTAATGAATTTACTTCAAACATTCAATACAATAGTTGCACCGACAGAGAATGATACTTTTCAATTCTCAGCTACTCCTATTCCCGAATTTCACAACCATAGAATTGCAAAAGACAAATCAGAAAATCCAACGCTTTTAATTTCAGTTTCAAAAGATCAACGAAGAACGCTTACAGCAAATTTGAAACTCCAAAATGTTTCAGTGTTGTTTGATATCAAATGCAACATTCAACAAACCGGAAATCTTATTGAAAGAAATTTTACAGCAGTTTGTTTTGTTGGCAAAGACAATTCACTAAAAAAGTATTTTCTAAAGCTTTGTTCAGCATTGGTTGAAGATTTAGGAAACACACCAACACAAGAAGGAGTTAGAAAAGAAATAACCCGCTTTGTAGAGTTGTTTCGTTTAGCAACAGAACCGCAGACAAAAACTATCCAAGGACTTTGGGCAGAATTATTTTTGATAGCTGAAAGCAAAGAGGTAGCAACACTTGTAAGGTGTTGGCATTGCATACCCGAAGAAAAATTTGATTTCAACAATGGAGAAGAACGGATTGAAGTTAAGAGTTCAGGAAGTGGTTTGCGTATTCATAATTTTTCGCTTGACCAACTCAATTCTCCTGCAGATACCAGTACAATCATTGCGTCTGTATTTGTAAAACAAGCAAGTACAGGAAAAAGTATTTCAGATTTACAAGATGAAATTTTATTCCGCATTTTAGGACAAATGGAATTGATTGAAAAGTTACAAATGCAAATTGCTTTGATCTTGGGAAAATCAATTATTGATTCTATGAAAATGAAGTTCGATTTTCAGGTTGCTACGGATTCAATCCGATTTTATAAGGTGGAGGATATTCCTCAAATTATAATACAAAATATCCCACCATTGGTTTCTGATGTGCGTTTCAAAGTAGACTTAAGTACTACACAGCCTATTGACATACCAACACTCAGAGGTAACCATTCTTTATTCGACGCTTTATAACAGGTAAGTTTCATTAAATCTTCGTTAAGCCGCAGCTAACCAAATAATCATATATGGGATTATACATATCTGGCATTCGGGTTTGGTCATCAGAATCACCAAGGGGAACAAATACTATAATTCCTTCCCTTGCTCTTGTTAGTAAAACTCGGTATGTATTTAATAGAAATGCACGTTCGTCTATTTTCTTTGTTTGATTCCACTTGGTGCCCGAAAAGTTTTTAAACTCCCATTTTCCCTTTTCACGTCTTAAGTCAGCATCCCAACAAACACCTGCCCAATCTAGCTCTAAGCCTTGCACTTTGTATTCAGTTGCCACTATTTCCAAGTAATGCGACGACCGCACATCCAATTCATCATTTAGAAACCACATAGCTTCATCAATAATTTCTCTTACATTGATACCGCATGGCTTTAAACGTAGACCACCGGAACTAGCTATTAAGCCGATTCTTTTATTTCCTCTTTTGTTGTCTTTTAGCCATTGCTTTGCAGTGCCGAGATCTCTAGTTATAAATAAAGGATAGTTTTCTTTTATAGTTTCTGCTAATCGAAAAGCTTCTTCCGCATTATTATCAATTAATGCGTTTACCCATGCATTTAAATGATTTGCCTTGAATGAACGCTGGCTAATATTTAAATGAAGGTTTTGATTTTTATGAAGAACAATGTTATCGGGAGTTTTTTTAAATAAAGTATTTCCAGCGGTAGTGTCATCTCCAATTAGAAGTTCTTCGGAAATATGAACTTCCCAATTTTGAAATTTACTTTGCAGTGCTTTACCCCATTCTGCAATTCCACCCTCGCCAGTATTTATCTCTTGCCCACCACCAACTAAAGCTATAATTACAGACCATCCTTCATGCCTACTCATAAATTCAAAAAGCAACTCCGCTTCTGATTTGTTTTCAATTTCAAAAGGGTTTCTTTCTCTATTAAGATTTTGTTTTGCTTTGTTACTAAATTGGAGGGCATTCCAACAACGTTGAGCTTCATCAAAAATTACAATTCTTTCAGCTGGAGCTTCTTGTCGTCTTATTCCATCTTTTATAAAAAGGTGAAGGTTTTGAATTTTAGATTTTACTTTATTTTCAGATTCTTTTTTTGTTGGCCTAGTTTGACGTAATTTATTATGATACAACTCTGTTTGACGGTGTAAATGATCTCGACATAAAGCTTCCCGCAATACATTTATTAATGGGCCATTCCCAGAAAAATAGGCTGTATTAGTTTCTTCGCCTCCGAATTCTTCCTTTTCGTGAACCACATTGAGTCCAACAAGAGTTTTACCTGCGCCTGGCACACCGGTGACAAAGCATACAATTTTTTTGTTATCGATTATTGCTTGCTTTATTGCTCTTATCAAATAATCTGTAGTTTTTTTTAAATCATTTTCATCAGCTCCTGACTTGGTAATTGTTTCAACTTTTTGGCCAGCAAATAAAGCTGTTGCAGCCTGTATAATTGTAGGTGTGGGCCTATATTCACTGTTATTCCATTGTGTTGCATCTATGGTAATATCGGTCTCATCGTGATTTTTTAAAAATGAGTTATATACAACTTTGGAAAAATTGACAGCGTTAACCTTTAAACAAGTTTTAATAAAACCATGCCCTTCATTACCTTGTTGGGAATCTATAGACTGTGCCAATGGTGCTAAAAGCACAGGAATGATAATTCTATTTTTACTTTTTAAGTGAAAGTCAAACAAATCGCTTGAATAGTCTTCAACCTGCTTTACATCTGCTGCTTCAAATCGCTTGCGTTCGTACTTAAATTCAATAACAAATATGAGATCCTCAGCAATAATAATTGCATCTACTCTACTAGCTAACCTTGGGATTTCATATTCAAATAAAATGTGCCAATCCTTAGTTCGATGATTAATGGAAACTAGCTCCTTGCAGGATTTTTTCAATATTTGGATGCTACTTTCCCATGAGGAAGTGGTAATTGTATATTGGCTTGAAAAATCTGTACCGCCTTTATTTAAAATACCGATAAGTTCATTGTTGTTTGTTCCAATAAACTCAGACACTGAAGAATGAAAATAGGCCTGACTCATTTTTTGAATTCTTTAGAGTTAAAAAATTCATTGAATGAGACTTCTAATGCCTTTATAATTTTTTCAAGAATTTCGACTGAAACATTTCTTCTGCCATTCTCAACATCTGTAACATAAGTTCTGTCTACTTCCGCCTGGTAAGCGAGCGCTTCTTGTGACAAGCCTAACTCTTTGCGTAATTCCTTAATTCGTTGGCCGATCTTTTGTTTAATATCCATAAATGGAAGATCAACAATTGTGGCTTATGAGTCAACGGACTATAAGGGTCATAAATTTATATTGTAAATTATAGACTCACTCTATAAAGAATGTTCGGAAATCTTCACTTTACCTCCCTCGTCTAACCTTCCCTAAATACCGACCCCCCTATCACCACCAACAGCAAACCCCCACCAACGCCGCCCGCCGGCAACAACCGGTGCAGGCGCATAAAAAAAGCCGGCAGAGCCGGCCTTTAGTTTGGTGTTTCCATACTGGCTAGTGCCAGGTAAAATTGCTGAGGGTTACATAGTGCTTGCCCCCATCTTTGTATATATGGTAGGTTTGCGGGTACCATTTGCCTGCCACGGGGAAACCACGCAGCGGGCTATAGGGCACATCGGCCCTGGTACCAGCCATCAGGAACTGGCGGGTAATCATGGGCTCCATAAAAGTGAAGCGCCCGGCGTAAGAACCATAAATCATGGTATGGGTAAAGGGTGGTCTAAAGCTGGTGCTTATCCAATGCCTGCCCATCTGCGGCACGCCGCCGGGTGTGGGAAAAAAGGCTAGCGGCCAGGTTGCGGGGGGTGGCAGGTTGTCAAAGCCGGCCGGGTTTACCTCATAGGGCGGTATAGCCATTTGCTGCTCCGGGGTGGTCATGTAAAAATGAAAATCAAAATGCGGGATGTTAAACACTCCCGGAGGTTCGTGGCCATCTACATTCCAGTTTACCGAGAGGTGATTGAAAGCCGTGGCCTCCTGTGCCTTTTGATGCATGGGCAGTATAAAAGTGGCGGCGGCAAAATCATGGGCGTCCTGCGGCAGGCCGTACATGGTTCCTTCCGTCATTTCTATACCGATCTCCAGCGGCCGGCCACTTTTTTCCAGCAAAATAAAAGTGCGGCCCTTGCCATTGCCGATGTGTACCTGCGGACCGTAAAAGCTGTTGGTGGCCCTGGCCTGGCTGCTAACTGCATTGGCCGTTTGCATAGTAACTGCATCTGCCTGCAAGGATTGTTTGTTGCACGAAACCATCAGAACGCCCGCTGCCAGTGCAAAGGCAGAAGCGCACATCCATGTTTGTTTCATAATGTTTTTTTTAAGATGAAAAATATTTCTCATGGCGGCAGGTAAATGGCAGGTTGATTTCTTAGGAAAGTGGCCACCCAAAAAAAGAGGGTATTAAATGTACAAAACAGTTTTGCAAAAAGGAAGCACTAGTTTGGGAAAGAGTTTGTGGGCCGCGGCATGCGGCAGTTCCTCACCCGGTGAAACATGTATGCCTGCAACGCAGGGGAGCCCATAAAATTTGGGGAGTAGGTGAAGATGTTTTCACCCGTGTTTCCTTGTACCGGCATCGCCAAAGTTCGTCTGTAAATTTGGTGGGTATAAATACTCCTCTCAGCTACACCGTTGGCTACCCCAGGCACAGAGCCAGGATTATTTTTGATTCATTTTGTACCGGTTTTCCGCCGCCACATTAAGCCTGTGTTGATGCCGGTTTATGTATTTTTCAAAATCTTCAGGTATGGTAAGCTGCTCGTACACCTCATCATAAAAATGAAGATCGAGGCTAAAGATGATGGTCTTGCGGCCGATAATTTTGAAATTCAATTCTGCTTCAAGTTCGTATGGAGTTACACCGATTTCGGCTCCGCCATTCAGGTATCGAATCCAACTTTGAGTGTACTCAAGTGCATCAATATCTTTTGTGGTTGTTATTCTAAACTGTTCTATAAAATGGGCGGGGGTATCTCCTTCGGTGCCGATGTTGATGGCCAAGGGCCCATGGGAATGATTGCACAAACCGAAATAAGTCCAGCATTGGTTACCATCCACCATTCCCAATTCCATTCCTTTTGAATTTTTGAACCGGTTGTTCCTGCTTTGAAAATAGGTAAGTAGTTCTTCCTGGGAAATAAATGTCATAATAGAAAGTAGTAGTGTTATGTTAAGTGTGAATTGTCAGTTGTGAATGGTCAATATTTCACAATTCACCATTCACCATTCAACAAATAGACACGTCATTTTATCCTTAACATAACAGTAGTATGGATGCTTTTGCTTCAAATCTAAAATTAATTTTTCTTTTAGTCCTTAACTTAAAAACCTTTGCCGGCTTCATCATTACTTTTTTTCTTACCAGCATCTACCACTTTGTGTTTCTGATTTTTTACCTGCTGCCTGGTAAACCGGCGTGGCTCTTTATCATGTATACCTGCCTTATTCCACCATTGCACACTCCTGTTCTACCGGCTCTGCCTGTGTAAACGGGCGTTCAGTAACCCTACTTACCATAGCAGCCTGGCAGTGTTGTAGCCCCAGCGGCGAATGTCATCAAGTTAAGAGCCCTTGGCTCGATTTGTTTTATAAAGACGCCTGCCCGTACAGGCGGGGATTTTATACCGTTGTTGAATGCAAAAACAACCGGGAGCCATTGGCCCGGCCCATACAAAACTTATCAATCAAATAAATGTATCGAGCCTACGGCTCTTATTCGCTTCCGTGCCTATTTCAACGGCTTGAAATCCCCGCCTGTACGGGCATGCATTGTTAGTGCATTGATGGAGTCGATGGCTCTGAAAAACTAATTTCTTAACCTAATGACATTGCCCATCGGCGTTTTCGTAATAGCATCTTTATTAAAGCTTCGCTGCTCTTTATGATCTGTATCTGCCACAGTTCACAGCTGCTCATTGCTGTTTACCTGCGCCTTTAGAAACGGATGTTATACCATCAACTTGCAATAACCAGCCTAACTGTGTGCGAAGCAGAACGAATTAGTATCATCTATAAAAAGGGTGAATATGGATATTTATGGGTAATCTTATGGATAATGACTCATTTTATGGATAAATACGGATAAAAATATGGGTATGAATACAGATTCATTAACAATAACAGTCGAGATACTTTTTCTTATTGCACAACAGATGAGTTTAAAGATGCCTGGCGGGCTTTGGGCCAGATTGCGCCTCAACAGTTATCTGCACTTAAAAAAGTTGCCACAATTGAGAGCATTGGTTCCTCTACCCGTATTGAGGGCAGCAAACTGAGCGATGCAGCAGTAGAAATATTGTTGAGTAATATTTCGGTTCAGCAATTTACAACCAGGGATGAGCAGGAAGTAGCCGGGTATGCAGCAGTAATGAATATTATTTTTGAAAGCTACGAACATATACCGCTAACGGAAAATTACATGCGGCAGCTACATGCGGAGTTATTAAAGTTCAGTGAAAAGGATAGCTGGCATCGTGGGCAATATAAAAAATCACCTAACCAT
>JBBSJN010000069.1:0-12836 GCA_038257235.1 Chitinophagales bacterium | reverse complement strand
ATATTATGAACTCTTTAATTAATTATACTTTACATCTTGCAGATACTACACTCATTCTTGCTCAGAGAAATGCAGAGTGGTGTGGTCATGGGCCAGTACTTGAACAGGATATTGCACTTACTAATATTTCGCTTGACCTGTTAGGACAAGCAAGAAATTTTTACCAATACGCAGCAGTATTAATAAATGAATCTGTAAAATTGCAGGGTTCAAAAGCCCCTCCTTCGGAGGGGTTTGGGGAGGTCACTGAAGATAAATTAGCTTATCTAAGAAAAGAAAGAGAATTTAGAAACCTGTTATTAGTTGAGCAAGCCAATGGCGATTGGGGACAGACGATTCTTCGTCAATATTTATACAGCCAGTTTCAGTATTTATTGTTTGAGCAATTGCAAAATAGCAACGATGAACAACTTGCAGCCATTGCTGCTAAATCAATTAAAGAAACAAGGTACCATGTTCGATGGAGCAGTGAATGGGTGATTCGTTTAGGTGACGGAACTGAAGAGAGCCGAAGCAGAATGCTCCATGCAATAGATGAATTATGGAGATATACCGGAGAAATGTTTGAGCCTGCTGGGTATGAAACGTTAGTAGACGTTTCATTACTTGAAAAGAATTGGTTTGATAAAGTGAAGGAAATATTTGATGAAGCAACACTAACGGTTCCTGAAAAAACCTTTATGCAGTCAGGCGGCAAAGAAGGAAAACATACGGAACAATTAGGCTATATATTAACTGAATTGCAATATATGCAGCGAACTTATCCAGGAGCGGAATGGTAAACCCCAACCCCTTAAGGGGCTTTAGCGTATGAATATCGAAACTTCCTTACTAATACAAAAGCAAAAGATTTGGTCGATACTGGAAACAGTAACCGACCCAGAAATTCCAGTCCTTTCAATAACAGACCTTGGAATTGTGAGAGAGGTTCGGTTTGAGCAGGACATTGCTCCCTCTTCAGGAGATGGGTGCATTGAAGTCATCATCACTCCAACTTACTCTGGCTGCCCCGCAATGGATATGATTGCAATGAATATCCGTCTTGCATTAATTGAACAAGGATATCGGAATATAAAAATCACTTCTGTCCTTTCTCCGGCATGGACTACCGATTGGATGAGTGAAGAGGGTAAAAGAAAATTAAAGGAATATGGTATTGCGCCTCCCAATCCCAGGCAACAGGTGTGTACTACAGAATTATTTCAAAAAGAAGAAGCAATCGAATGCCCAAGATGCAATTCATATCATACACATCGCATCAGCGAGTTTGGCAGCACTGCCTGTAAGGCGTTATATCAATGCGACGAATGTAAAGAACCATTTGATTATTTCAAATGTCATTAGGATTACAGATTAAGTACCTTCGTAATAAATTTTCCAAAATATGTCTTCGATACTTTTCGAAATAAAAGATTCAGTTGCAACAATTACACTTAATCGTCCAGATAAACTTAATGCGTTCAACAGGGAAATGTCTTTACTGATGCAGGAAAAGATGGATTTGTGTAAAGAAGATAAAACGATTCGTTGTGTAGTTATTACCGGTGCTGGCAAAGCATTTTCTGCCGGGCAGGATCTTGCTGAAGTGGCAGATCCAAACGGACCGGGAATGCAAAGAATATTAAGTGAGCATTACAATCCGATCATAACAGGAATAAGGGAATTAAAAAAGCCGGTGCTTGCTGCCATCAATGGTGTGGCTGCCGGTGCCGGAGCCAATATTCCTTTGTGTTGCGATGTAATTGTTGCGGCAAAATCAGCCTCATTTATTCAGGCATTTTCGAAAATTGGATTAATACCTGACAGTGGCGGCACATTTTTTCTACCCCGTTTAATTGGTTGGCAAAAGGCCAGTGCTTTAATGATGATGGGCGATAAAATATCAGCAGAGGAAGCAGATAGAATGGGAATGTTATACAAATGTATAGATGATAATAAGTTTGCTGAAGAGGTTAATGCTATTGCAAAAAAACTGGCAGCAATGCCAACGATGGGCTTAGCCTATACTAAAAAGGCATTGCAATGGTCCAGTACACATACAATATATGAGCAATTACACAATGAAGATAAACTACAGCAATGGGCCGCTGCTACTAAAGATTTTAAAGAAGGTGTGCAGGCATTTTTAGAAAAAAGACCGGCAAACTTTAAAGGAGAATAACTTTCATAAAAATTTATGAGTACAGAAAATGATATAGCAGCAACAAAGGTGGTAGATCATATGATGGCGCATGACTTATTCAGTCAGTGGCTTGGCATAGAAGTGCTGGAAATAAAAGAAGGATATAGCAGAATAAAAATGACCGTGAGAAAAGAAATGATCAATGGATTTGGAATAGTTCATGGTGGCATCGCTTTTTCATTGGCAGATAGTGCTTTTGCATTTGCCTGTAACAACAGGAATGTGTTATCAGTTGCTCTTGATGCTTCAATTAATTTTATTAAACCGGTGCATGTTGATGATGTATTAATTGCCGAAGCAAAAGAATTACATAATGGTAAGTCAACAGGGTTATACCATATTAATATTATTAATCAGAAAGAACATTTGATAGCTCAGTTCAAAGGGCTTTGCTACAGAATGGATAAAAAATTAATTTAATTAGAAATCAATATTCTCCATTTTGGAGAAGGAATATGTTCTACGAATTCAACGGATATAAACCAGTTGTTCAAAAATCATCTTTTGTTCATCCGCAAGCCGCGGTTACAGGAAATGTAATAATCGGAAAAGATTGTTATATCGGTCCGGGTGCGGCACTAAGGGGAGACTGGGGGCAAATAATACTAGAAGATGGTTGTAATGTACAGGAGAATTGTACCATTCATATGTTTCCAGGAGTAACTGTACTACTGAAAGTGGGTGCCCATATTGGTCACGGAGCTATTATACATGGAGCTACAATTGGCAAAAATTGCCTCGTGGGCATGAATGCTGTGATTATGGATAATGTGCAATTGGGCGAAGAAAGTATCGTTGGCGCATTGACATTTATTAAAGAAGGCACAATTATACCTTCCCGTAGCCTAGTTGTCGGCAATCCCGGAAAAATAATAAAAGAGGTTAGTGATGAGATGATAAAATGGAAGACAGAGGGAACAAATTTGTATCAGCAATTGCCTCAGGAATGCAATAAATCACTAATGCCTTGTGAGCCACTTACTTCTATCCCCGAAAATCGTCCATTTCCGGAGGCAAGCTACGCCCCGTTTAAGAAATAATGAACTCCCTTTCATAAAAATTAATTTCTCCTGTTTAAGAATTGTCGTAATTTAATACACTAATTATAGCCATTGTAAACCTTTAAAATGTAGTTTATGAAACAATGTTTACCCTTTTTCTCCTTTTTATCAGGAGCGTTACTACTTACCAACTTTTCTTTTTCTCAAAAAGCGGATCAGTTTGCTTATGCTGTTACCGATGTGCAACAGCAAGGTGCCAATTGGAATTTTCTCAGAAAAATTGATTTGAAAACCGGCGCATACAGTGATGTTTTGCTAAACGGATCTGATGCATCTTTGCTGGCTTATAATGCTGTTACAAAAAAGCAATTTGAAGCACCATTAAATGATGTTCGTTTTGGTACAGCAATAAATGCTGCATTTGCTACAGGGGTGGCTGCATTGGCCTATGATAAGAAAAATGACCGTCTTTATTATACACCCATGTTCATCGATCAGTTACGGTATATTGATCTGAAGAGTATGAAAGTGTTTTATTTAGCCGATCAGGCTTTTACTGGCAAGCCTCAAAAATCTCCCGACCAGGGAAATATTGTTACCCGTATGGTTATTGCATCGGATGGTTATGGCTATGCAATGACAAATGATGCCACTCAGTTGATCCGTTTTTCAACCGGGAAAAAATCAGCAGTGACGGACTTGGGTACTATAGTAGACGATCAGGCGAACAAGGGAGTTTCCATTCATAACTCTTGTAGCAGTTTTGGTGGCGATATCATTGCAGATGATGAAGGAAATTTGTATGTTTTTTCTGCCCGCAACCATGTATTTAAAGTAAATCTGGAATCAAAAGTGGCAACGCATCTTGGAGTTATTAAGGAATTACCAAATGGCTTTACCGTAAATGGAGCAGCAGTAAATGCAGAAAACAAGATTGTAGTAGGTAGTGCTTTAGCAGCAGCTTCTTTTTTTACAGTAGATTATAAATCTTTAGAAGCAACTCCTTATACTATTGCAGGAACAATCTGGCAAACATCTGATCTCGCAAATGGCAATTTATTAGCTACTGCTTCCAGAACGACCGGAACTTTGATAGATTTAATTGCTGATCATCCAGGTGAAAACAATGGCAAGGTTAGTATTTTCCCCAATCCTGTTACAAATAACAAGTTTGCTGTTCAGTTTAACGAATTGGAAGCAGGTCAATATACTATTCAGGTTACAGATGTAATGGGCAGAAACATTTCGCAAAAAATTGTAAACCTTGGTGGTAATAAACAAATTCAGTCTATTGAAATGGATCCTGCAGCTGCAAGAGGATTTTATCTGGTGAAAATAGTTGACCAGAAGAAGAAATCAGTATTCAGTACAAAAATTTTAGTTCAATAAAATGAGTTCCTGATCAATGAAAAAAATCCCGTCTCGTTTAAAACAAGACGGTTTTTTTTTATTCTTTCCATATGGTTTTTATAAACTTTGCTTCCTTTTCAAAATCGGGGCATTTTCCATCTCCTCTACCAGTAAAGCCTCCTGTCGGCGCACAAATTTCTTTACAATTCTCATCATACAACAGATCAAAAAAATCGCAGCATTGGGCTTTTGCCAGGTAAGCTTTTTTGCCCTTGAACAAGTATTCATCTATTTGTATCGGTGCTGTGGAAGGTATTTCTTTGTTTCCATCATCAATCAATTTTTGTACACATGCTGGTATGGAGTCGATTTTTGTATCTACGATTTCAGTTTGTTCTTCAGCAGATGCTGCGTCTTTTTTCTTTTTACCACATTCGCTGGCAGATAAAAAAGGAATGACTAATAATATGAGTAGATATTTCATTTACGGTTGTTTGATTATCGTTAAGGTATATTTGCACAAATCCGCAGTTTAATGGCGGTCAGTTACATGTAAAAATACAACTTTGGAGAAGACTAATTTTGTTGATCAGATACGGATATTCTGCCGCAGCGGACACGGAGGTGCCGGCAACAAACATTTTATGCGTAATAAGCTTACGGCACTCGGCGGACCCGATGGCGGTGATGGCGGCCGTGGTGCACATATAGTTTTAAAAGGTAACAGCAATCTTTGGACTTTATTACACTTGCGTTACTTTAAAAATGTGTTGGCTGAAGACGGGGAAAAAGGTGGTGCCAATAATTGTCATGGAAGAAATGGTAAAGACATCATTATAGAAGTCCCATTGGGTACAATTGCAAGGGATGAGGAAACCGCTTTACAGGAAGTAGAAATTTTAGAAGATGGTCAGGAAGTTGTTTGGATTCCCGGAGGTAAAGGAGGTTTAGGCAATGCAAATTTTGCAACACCTACCAATCAGGCACCTGAATATGCTCAACCGGGTTTGCCCGGTATTGAAAGCTGGAAAGTGTTAGAATTAAAAGTACTGGCTGATGTTGGTTTGGTAGGATTTCCGAATGCTGGAAAATCAACATTGCTTTCAGTAATTACTGCTGCTAAACCAAAAATTGCCAACTACGCATTTACAACCATCACTCCCAATTTGGGAATGGTTGAATACAGGGATGGAAAAAGTTTTTGCATTGCTGACCTTCCCGGAATTATTGAAGGTGCTGCAGAAGGCAAAGGTTTAGGACATCGATTCCTTAGACATATTGAAAGAAATTCAGTTTTATTATTTCTGATACCTGCTGATAGTGATGATCATAAAAAGGAATTTGCAATTCTGGTAAGCGAACTGGAGCAATATAATCCAGAACTATTGGACAAGCAATTCATCATTGCTGTAAGCAAATCAGATATGTTGGATGATGAATTAAAAGCCGCAATTGAAAAAGAATTACCACAAGACGTTCCTCACTTATTTATTTCTTCTGTTACCAATAAAGGACTGGCTGAATTGAAAGATGCTCTATGGAAAGTATTGAATGAGCCTGCTACTTAACTTATTTCACTATGACACATCGTTGTTTGTTCTGTAATCAATCTGCCGAGCCTGTTCATGTACACGGACATTATCAATGTGCTGTTTGCCACACTAATATATTACCCTGTTGCGACAGCGATAATTGTGATACTAATTTATTGTTCAATCAAAGCGAAGAAAATAAAAGTGTTATTCATTCTGATAATTTAGCTTTTCATCTTCAGTTTGCAGGTTTAAAGAAACCTCAATAAGCTCTGCCTATCGTATCGCAGGCTGCTTTTAATAACGAATTGCCATCTTGAGCATCTTGCCACTTTTCCCAAAACATGACACCATTTGCAATATCCTTGGCAAGTTTGGCTTTTCGCTTAACTGTGTATTGCCCGTTATAATAAACAGTATAAGAGGGGTAGCCGGTTGCAGAAACAACTGCAGAATCATATTGGGAATTGCCACCAGCTGCTAAAATATCTTTATACGTTTTTATAGTACCGGTTTGTGTAATGCCAGAAGGGCGGCCATAAGCTGGGATGCCTAATACACATTTTGCCGCAGGCATTCCTCTTGTTGTTAACCAATAGTTCAGGCAGGTTTGTGCCAATGTATAATCGCTGTGATGGCGATAGGGAGTACTGGTGCTAAAATCATCATAAGCCATTACATTAAAGAAATCTACATAAGGGAAAAGTTCATTTCTGATGGCATCCCGAATACCACCGGCATATTTACCCGCAGTAATTGCAGATGTCAAGTAATAACGTCCGTCACGGTGAAGTGAGTCAGATAATTCTTTCATCATTAAAGTAAATGTAGCATCGGTGCCATCAGTAGTAGAAGGGAACTCCCAATCCATATCTACACCATCAAGATTGTACTGACGAACTTTACTCATTACATCTTTAATAAAGTTATTTCTGCCGGCGGCAGTTGCTGCCATATTTTTAAAATTGGTTTTCCCGTCGCCACTTCCATCATTAATACCTATGAGGATTTTTGCATTATTGGCTCTGGCTTTTGTTGCAAGGGCAGTTATGGTTGTAGAAGGAGATGACGGAGCTGATAATGTTCCTGATGAGTTTACTCCAAAGAAGGCATACACAACAGTATTTGTCATTTTGAACTTCACATCCGGCACATCTGCAATATTTCTGTAAGAAGGGAAATAACCTACTACATAATATCCGTAAGCTGCCGGAGCCTGAATAGTGATATAGGTAAATGATGTAACGGAAGTAGCACATCCTGTTGCAACACCCGTTGCATTTTTTGGTTGTATATACCAGTAGTAAGTGGCATTAGATGTTGCAGGAATAGTATGAGAATAGCTTGTAGCAGTTACATTTGTAGCAATAGTGGTGTTTGGTGTACTTGTTGTTCCAAAATATACATCATAGCCAGTTGCTCCTGAAACTGCACTCCAGCTAAGGTTTACGGAAGTGGTTGTTACAAAACCATTTGATGCTGGTGTTGTATTTGCAGCACATCCCGGTACTGTAGGTGTTGGTGGCGGTGGTGGCGGAGGTGGAGTGGTGGTTCCGCTTTTTTTGCTACAGCCATTCACTAGTATTACAAAAACAAACAAAAACAATAAAACATAACTGTGTCTCATAAGTTGAAATTCAGCCGTTAAAATACATAATTCTTCAATTATTCAGCTTTTTGGCTGCCCCTTTTTTTTATAGTAGGTTTGTTATCCAAAAAGTTCAACATATGAAAAAGTTTTTATTAACGATTGTGCTTGCTGTTGGTTTCTTTTTTAGATCATTTGCAGACGAAGGAATGTGGCTTCCCATGCTATTGGGCCAGCAGGTTTATGCGGACATGGTAAAAAAAGGATTGACATTATCCAAAGATCAGTTGTACAGCATCAACAAACCATCTTTGAAAGATGCAATCATCATTTTTGGCGGAGGTTGTACTGGTGAAATTGTAAGTGCCGAAGGATTGATATTTACAAATCACCATTGTGGTTATAATGCCATTGCGGCAGCCAGTACTGTAAGTAATAATTACCTGCAGGATGGTTTCTATGCAAAAAACAGGGGCGAAGAAATTCCGACAAATATTTCTGTGCAGTTTCTTTTACGTATCGATGATGTTACAAAAGAAGTAATGGAAGGGCTGAAAGGCCTTGCTGGAACCGAAAGGGTAAAGAAACAGGGAGAAATAATTGCTGATATCAATAAAAGAATGAGTGACACTGATCAGAATATTGAGGTAAGGGTGAACTCTCTTTTTAAAGGCAACCAGTTTTTAGCCTTTGTGTATCAGCGTTATACTGATGTACGCCTGGTTGGCACACCACCGGAAAGTGTGGGTAAGTTTGGCGGTGATACGGATAATTGGGAATGGCCCCGCCATACCGGTGATTTCTCCGTCTTCCGTGTGTATAGCAGCAAAGACGGAAAGCCGGCAAAATATAAGGAAGCAAATATTCCGTTAAAACCAAAATGGTATTTACCTATTTCTTTAAAGCCATTAAAAGATGGTGATTTCTCCATGATCTGGGGTTATCCCGGTGGAACGAACCGTTATGAAAGTTCTTACGGAATCAAACTGGCAACCGATATTAATAATCCTACGCTGGTAAAACTGAGGGATATCCGGTTGAAGTATATGTTTGAAGAAATGAAAAAAGATCCGGCTGTTAAATTGCAACTGTCTTCTTCATTCGCAGGTATTGCAAACTACTGGAAATTTTATGATGGTGAAACAAAACAGTTATTGAAATACGACATATTCGGTCAGAAGCAACAGTTTGAAGAAAAGTTTAAATCCTGGGCAAAAGGAAAATCAGAGTATGAGAACATTTTCACAGATTGGGCTAAAGCCTATGAAGCATGGAGACCTTATACGAAACATCGTCAATACATCAACGAGGGAATTAATGGATCGCCACTAATTGCATTTGCCGGTTCATTGTTACAATTAGAAGCCGCCTTGGTTAAACCCGGTACACCAATGACGGAAGTTAAGGAAATTGCTGAAGCTGCCGACAAACAAAGAACTTCTTTCCTGGAAGAAGAAAACAAAGTATCCGATCAGCAGATTGTTGCTGCCATTACCAGGATGTTTTATGAAGATGTTGAAAAAAATCAGCAACCTATCGGTTTTTATGGCACATTGAAAAATGCTTATGGCCCGTTGGATGATGATGCTACCTATAAAAAATATGCTGCCGACTTGTTTAGCAAGACCATGATCTTTGATGATAGTAAATGGAAAGCCTTTATCGCCAATCCTGATGGTATTGCATTGCAAAACGATCCGGCATTTGCACATGCCAGTGCATTCTTTACCAATTATATAAGTAAATACAGTCCTTATTTTCAACAATTCAATACCAGCAATGCGGAGTTTGGAAGATTATATATAAAAGGCATTATGGAAATGGATCCTGTTAAGGCTAAGATGATGTATCCGGATGCCACATTTACCATGCGGGTAAGTTATGGTGCTGTAAAACCTTATCGCCCCAGAGATGCTGTTTTTTATGATTATGTAACAACATCAAAAGGCATATTAGAGAAATATCAGCCTGGTGATTATGAATTTGATCTTCCTGCCATGCAGATTGAATTATTAAAGAAAAAAGATTTTGGTCAGTATATGGACCCTACCCGTAAGGACCTTGTGATTAATTTTATTACTACCAATGATATCACCGGGGGCAATTCCGGTTCGCCGGTTATCAATGGAAAAGGCGAGTTGATTGGCCTTGCTTTTGATGGCAACTACGAAGCGTTGAGTCATAAACTGGCATTTGATAAAGACCTGAACCGTACAATCTGTGTTGATATCCGCTATGTGCTTTGGTGTATTGATAAATTAGGCGGTGGTACCAATATTATTAAAGAATTAAAGCTGATGAAATGATATCAGCCTCCCTTAAAGAAAAGCCATCCATCATTTGAACGGGTGGCTTTTCTGTTTTCAGGCAAGCAATTAATTCAGTAACATTGCAGATAGCTGATTGGATTGAAAAAAAGAATTTCCATATTATCATTTTTAGTACTACTCGCAACTGCTGCTTTCACCCAGGGAATACGGTTTAGCCTTGCCACAGATCTTGGTCTGCAACGGAGCATAAAAAAGGGACAACAATTCTGGGATGTTGGTCAAACCATACATGCCATTTTTAATCTTACACCAAAAGAAGGTGTATATGTTTGGTTTGCTTATTATACCAATGGAAATTTTAAGAATAATCTTACTGCTACAGCAAAGTCTGCAGCTACCATCCCACAGGAAATAAATTATAATAACCGTTCACAGATCAATTTAAAGCATTTTTCTATCGGATGGAGAAGATATCTTGTTGGCTCATTCGAAAATGTTAAAGGCTGGAATCTTTATGCCGCTGCAGGATTGGGTTTATTGCCTGGCAGAGTAACCAATGTGCATACCGTTGCAATTGACACCTCTTTATATAATGTTCCGGTATTAAGCGGAGCAGCTGATTTTAAAAGGCTGACTGTTGATTTGAGTTTAGGATATGAAAAACCTATCGGCAGCGATTTTTTTTTATATGCAGAAGGTAGAACCTGGCTTCCTGCATCGGATTATCCCAGTAAGTATTTATTTATAAATGAGAATGCCCCCATCGTTTTAATGCTTAATCTCGGTTGCAGAATAATGTTTTAATATCTCATGTCAAACCTTCCTTCAGAAACTGTAATCGGCGAAGCGGTGCCGAAAATATCTGCAGCAGTAAACTGAAAGGTGCCTGCTATGATACGATTGGTAGTATCCAACAGGCTGATATTAACAGAGCCAGTATGCGTTGCAGACGTAAGCCATTCATTGATTGGAGAAAAATTTCTTTTAACATAAAAACCATAACTGGCAGCAGTAGATCTGGAACTTAATGTAGTATTTAATTGATAGGTTCCGGGTCCGGTTACATCTTTTAAAAAAAACTCAAACTCAGTTTCATTTGGAGAGGATACGAAGTTGCGGGCATTGATATAAAAATTAGGAAAAACTCTTCTGGCTTCTAATAGATTACTAGCAGGAAATGGGCCAAAACCTTGCGGTATCCAAAAGTTGCCATTTACTTTTGCTCCGAATGTATTGGCACCCGTTTGTGTGGCCGGTGGTAAGTCTTCAATTTTCTTTTTACAGGAGATAGAAATAATAAGCAACAAAGGCAGACAAAGAATGATTAGTTTTTTCATTGAATATTTTTCTGTGAGTTAATAACGTATTTTCTACAATTTTAATACGTATAAACATAAATCATGCTAAAATGATTGTAGCCGGAAAGTTTTAGCAGTTATCTTTATCTCCTTTAATATCAATATTATGGCTGATAGACTTACAATTGAGAGAATCGAACTTTTTAGGCTTTCTATCCCTTTGATTGAGCCTTTTGTTACTTCTTTAGGTGCTGATGAAAATGCAGAAAATGTAGTCGTTAAAATATATACAAAAGAAGGGATAACTGGTTTTGGGGAATGCAGTCCTTATATGCCGATCAATGGCGAAAGTCAGGACACCTGTTTCATCGTTGGGCAATACTTTGCCAAAGCATTGAAGGGAAAAGATCCATTGGATATTGAAGCTTGCATTGCCCTGATGGATAAAATTATTTATGCCAACAACAGTATTAAGAGTGCATTTGATATAGCACTGTATGATATTGCTTCACAACATGCAGGACTACCGTTATACAAGTTTATTGGAGGAGAGAATAATAAAACAATCATTACTGATTATACAGTAAGTGTTGGTGACCCAGAGAAGATGGCTGCAGATGCTGTAAAAATAAAAGAACAGGGATATCCTGCCATTAAAGTAAAACTTGGTTTAAATGGAAAAATGGATGTGATAAGAATGCAGGGCATTCGAAAAGCAGTGGGTGATGATATTCCATTACGTATTGATGCAAACCAGGGTTGGGAAGTGGAAGAAGCAATAGAAACTTTAAAAGCATTGGCGCCATTAAATATTCAGCACTGCGAAGAGCCGATTGCCCGTTGGAATTATCTGCAATTAGCAAGAGTAAATAAAGAAAGTCCGATTCCCATTATGGCCGATGAATGCTGTGGTGATGAGCATGATGCGGAACGATTGATACAATTGAATGCCTGCCAGTATATGAATATCAAACTCGGAAAATCCGGTGGTATTTTCAAAGCATTGAAAATGGCCAGGATGGCTGAAGCAGCTAACATTCACTTACAGGTAGGCGCCATGCTTGAGTCAAGACTGGCGATGACGGCCTTTGCTCACTATGCATTGTGCAGCCCCGCTATTGTACATTTTGATTTTGATACAGCATTAATGTTTAGTGAAGACCCGGTAACAGGAGGGATTATTTATGAAAGAAATGGTGTCGTGAAAGTGCCTGAAGTGCCGGGATTAGGTGCAATAATAGATACAGAACGACTATCTAAAATGAAAGCCTCCTGATTAAAATTGTAGTTGAATAGATATATAATTATGGATAAAGGATTATTTACATTCTCCTTTTGTCCATTTAGTAACTCCGGCATTTCCTGCCACACATGGATTTGAATACGTTTTGTTATCACATCCACAAACTGGATCATATTCCATAGTGCATGCACCGCTTGATATTTTACTTTTATCAATACAGTCTGCAGCACTCCCTTTTTTATTACAAGTTCCCTGGTTCAAAGATAATATGATCAACGCCGCAGTGAAAACTGAAAAAAATTTTTGTCTCATACTTTTAGGTTTTAAAAACCTTCCTGCTATGATTGCATAGCAGGAAGGCAGAATAATTAT